>NZ_WJSP02000050.1 GCF_009720255.1 Agromyces humi
GCCCGCTCGTCGACCGGCCACGGCTCGCCGCTGCCGAACCTCGTGCACGGCGGACCGGGTCGGGCCGGCGGAGGCGAGGAGCTCGGCGGGATCCGCGCGGTGCTGCACCACATGCAGCGCACCGCGGTGCAGGGTTCGCCCGAGATGCTCACCGCGCTCACCGGCGTGTGGCACCAGGGCGCGGCGTCGCAGCCCGACGGCGTGCACCCGTTCCGCAAGTCGCTGGCCGAGCTTCGCCTCGGCGACCAGGTGGTGTCGGCGTCGCGCACCGTGACGCTCGAGGACATCGAGACGTTCGCGGCGTTCACGGGCGACACCTTCTACGCGCACATGGACGAGGCGGCCGCCGCGGCCAACCCGTTCTTCCCGGGCCGAGTGGCCCACGGGTACCTGCTCGTGTCGTGGGCCGCGGGGCTCTTCGTCGATGCGGCACCCGGGCCGGTGCTCGCGAACTCGGGGCTCGAGAACCTGCGGTTCATCACGCCGGTCTCGCCCGGCGACACGATCCGCGTGGAGCTCACGGCGAAGCAGATCACGCCGCGGGAGACCGACGAGTACGGCGAGGTGCGATGGGACGCCGTGCTGAAGAACCAGAACGACGAGCTCGTGGCGACCTACGACGTGCTGACCCTCGTGGCGAAGGAGCAGGCGCCCGAGGCGGCGTAGGCAGGTCGCTCGGGCGGGTGCGGCCGGCCCGAGTCAGCCGCGCAGCGCCAGCACGAACGGGAGCACCTCGGTGGCGCCCGCCTGCCGCAGGGTGCGCGCGGCGATCGTGAGCGTCCAGCGGCTGTCGGCCTGGTCGTCCACGAGGAGCACGCCGCCGGCCGGCACCTCGAGGCCGTCGGTGGTGAACCGGTTCCAGAGCCCCGCGAGGCGGAAGGCGCTGTTGCCGCCGGGCTGCCCCGTCGGGCCGCCGTCGACCGGAACGAGGGCGCCGAGGTAGGGAAGTCGCCCGACCTCGGCGAGGCCGCGGGCCAGCGAGTCGACGAGCAGTGGCCGTGAACGCGACGGCACCGACACGACGGCGACCGGCCGTTCGGCCCAGTCCCAGTCGGCCAGCACCCGCACGCAGGCCGCGAGTACCTGCGGCGGCACGGGCGCATCGGGAGCGCCTGCGGCGAACAGCTCGCGCAGCGTGCCGCCCCAGCCGAGGTCGGTGAGCCGTGCGAGCGCCCGCCCCTCGGCGGCCTGCTCGGCCGGCGCGATGCGGCCCTTCACCGGCACGCCCAGCCGGTCGGCGCCGGTGGGCCACGCGCGCCGCGGCTCGACGGGCACGCCGACCCGGTCGAGGGACTCGGCGGCCGACGCGGTCGCGGACGCCCCGATCTCACTGGGGAACCAGACGCCCGCGCAGTTGTCGCAGCGACCGCACGGTGCGGCCGTCTCGTCGTCGAGGGAACGCTGGAGGAACTCCATGCGGCATCCGTCGGTCTGCTCGTACTCGATCATGTGCTGCTGCTCGGCCTCGCGCTCGGCGGCGATGCGGGCGTAGCGGTCGGCGTCGTAGACCCACGGGGCGCCGGTGGCCACCCAGCCGCCCTGCACGCGTCGCACCGCGCCGTCGACGTCGAGCACCTTGAGCAGCAGCTCGAGCGGCGACCGGCGGATGTCGACCATCGCCTCGAGCGCCGGCGTGGACACCGGCACGTCGGACAGCGCCGAGATGACCCGCTCCGCACGCTCGCGGTCGGGCATCGAGGCGGTCGCGAAGTAGTGCCAGATGTCGCCGTCCTCCGTGCCGGGCAGCAGCAGCACGTCGGCGCTCTCGCTCGCGCGGCCCGCACGGCCGACCTGCTGGTAGTACGCGACGGGCGACGACGGCGCACCGAGGTGCACCACGAAGCCGAGGTCGGGCTTGTCGAACCCCATGCCGAGTGCGCTCGTCGCGATGAGCGCCTTCACCTCGTTGCGCTTGAGCATGCCCTCGGACTCGGTGCGCTCGTCGGTGTCGGTCTGCCCGGTGTAGGCGCGCACCTGGTGCCCGTGCTCGCGGAGCAGGCGGGCGGTGTCGTTCGCCGCGGCCACCGTCAGCGTGTAGATGATGCCCGATCCGGGCAGGTCGTCGAGGTGGTTGAGCAGCCAGGCCAGCCGGCTCGGCGAGTTCGGCAGGCGCAGCACCCCGAGTCGCAGGGATGCGCGGGCGAGCGGGCCGCGGATGGTGAGCACGTCGCCCGCGGTGCCGAGTTGCTCGGCGACATCCGCCACCACCCGGCTGTTCGCGGTCGCGGTCGTGGCGAGCACCGGCACGCCCGCGGGCATCTGCGCGATGAGGTCGCGGAGCCGGCGGTAGTCGGGCCGGAAGTCGTGCCCCCAGTCGCTGATGCAGTGCGCCTCGTCGACGACGAGGAGGCCGATGCGGCGCACGAGCGCCGGCAGTTGCTGCTCGCGGAACGAGGGGTTGTTGAGCCGCTCGGGCGAGACGAGCAGCACGTCGACCTCGTCGCGGTCGAGCTGCGCGAGCACGTCGCTCCACTCGTGGGCGTTCGTCGAGTTGATGGCGACCGCGCGCACGCCCGCTCGCTCGGCGGCAGCGATCTGGTCGCGCATGAGCGCCAGCAGGGGCGACACGAGCACCGTCGGCCCAGCGCCCCGCCGGCGCAGCAGCAACGTCGCGACGAAGTAGACCGCCGACTTGCCCCACCCCGTGCGCTGCACGACGAGCGCGCGTCGGCGCCCCTCGACGAGCGCCTCGATCGCCTCGAACTGCCCGTCATGGAACTCGGCGTCGTCGCGGCCGACGAGTTCGCGCAAGGCGGCGAGCGCCGCGGCTCTCGTGTCGGCGTTCGTCTCGGCGTGCGTCGGGGCGGGGGTCATGCCCCCACTCTGGTCCATCCCGCCGTCAGCCGCCGCCGCACCCTCAGCGCCGGCCGAGCTGCTCAGCGCCAGCCGAGCTCCGGAGCGACGTGCGTGAGGATCGCCTCGAGCACGTGCGCGTTGTAGTCGACGCCCAGCTGGTTGGGGACCGTCAGCAGCAGCGTGTCGGCGGCGGCGATGGCCTCGTCCTCACGGAGCTCCTCGATCAGCTCGTCGGGTTCGGCGGCGTAGCTGCGGCCGAACACCGCACGAAAGTCGTCGATGACCCCGAACTGGTCGGAGTCGTCGCGCCGGCCCCCGCCGAAGTAGGCGAAGTCCTCGTCGTTCACGAGCGCGAAGATCGAGCGGCTCACGGAGACGCGCGGCTCGCGCTCGTGGCCCGCCTCCGTCCAGGCCTGTCGGAACGCCTCGATCTGCTTGCGCTGCTGCACGTGGAACGGCTCGCCCGTCTCATCGGTCTTGAGGGTCGAACTCATCAGGTTCATCCCCTGCTCGGCCGCCCACACGGCGGTCGCATCGGAGGCGGCGCCCCACCAGATGCGGTCCCGGAGGCCCGGCGACTGCGGCTGGATGCCGAGCGGGCCCGGATGGGCGTTCGGGAACATCGGGCGTGGGTTCGGCTCGGCGAAGCGGGCGCCGTCGATCACGTTGAGGAACACCTCGGTGTTGCTGCGCGCGACGTCGGCCATGGTCTGGCCCTCTGGGGCGTCGTAGCCGAAGTAGCGGTAGCCGTCGACGACCTGCTCGGGTGAGCCGCGGCTGACGCCGAGCTGCAGCCGGCCGCCCGCGATCAGGTCGGCGGCGGCCGCGTCCTCGGCCATGTAGAGCGGGTTCTCGTAGCGCATGTCGATCACGCCCGTGCCGAGCTCGATGCGGTTCGTCTTCGCCCCTGCGGCCGCGAGCAGCGGGAACGGGCTCGCGAGCTGGTTCGCGTAGTGGTGCACCCGGAAGTACGCGCCGTCAGCCCCCAGCTCCTCCGCGGCGACGGCCAGGTCGATCGACTGCAGCAGCACGTCGGACGCGTTGCGGGTCTTGGACCCGGGGGTGTTCGACCAGTGGCCGAATGAGAGGAATCCGATGCGTTTCGTCACACCCGGTACAGCGCCCTGCGGCATCCGCTCATTCCCCTCGCCTGAGGCCCAACGGCCGTCGTGCCCCCGAAGATACGGCATCCGACCGATCCCGGGCACCCGCCTTAGCGAGGAACGTGACCGGTACGAACACGAACCGGAGCGAACCATGCTGATCTCAGAGCAGTCCTTCCCGCACCTGCAGGCCGCGCACGACGCGCGCCTCGAACAGGAGCTCGAGCGGCGCCGTGTCGTCCAGGAGCGGCGCGACGAGGCCACCACGGTCGGTGCGCAGGGCGGGCAGGCGGCGCGACGCCACGCCTGGTGGCATCGGTCGGGCGAGCGGATGCCGCGACCCCGCGTCGGTCAGGAGGCCGCCGTCTGACCCTCGGTCACCCACGCCACGGCGTCGGCCTGCTTGGCGAGCTGGAACACCCGGAACTCGCCGGGCACGAGCCCGCCGAACGCGGTGGCGAGGCCGGCGAGCACGTCGTGGTCCGTCACGAACGCCGACCGCCCCCAGGCGCTGCGCGGCATGCTGATGAGCCTCGCGTCCTCGAGCATCGCCCCGAGCGAGACGTGGTCGAAGTCGTCGTCCATCACGACCACGCAGTTGATGCGGCCATGCTCTTCGAACGCGGCGTCGAAGGCCGGCGTGAGCACGTCCCGGTAGTCGGATGCCTCGATGGTGCCGACGGCGCGGAAGCCGACCACGTCGGCGGGCAGGCCCTCGAGCGGTTCGAGCATGTGGTTCCCCCTTCCCGGGCGGCCCCTCCGCCCGGCACGGCCTCAGCCGAGCAGCTCCTGCACCCGGTTCGACGTCGGCATGCGCAGCCCGTCGAGCGCGACCGCGACCACGTCGTCGGCGAGCGTGTCGGCGTCCTCCGCGCCGCCCGGGCGGTACCACTCGACGATCGAGTTGATCATGCCGAAGGCCAGGCGCGACACGACGCTCGCGTCGAGGTCGCTGCGGAGCGACCCCTCGGCCTGCGCCTCGGACACGAGGGCGGTGACACGCTTGTCGAACGCGCGGCGGCGGGCGAGGGCGCGCCGCTCCACATCGGTGTTGCCCCGCACCCGGAGCAGCAGGGTGACGTAGGGCAGCTTCTCGACGAGCACGTGCACGGCGCCCCGCAGCACGAGGTCGAGCCGGTCTGCGGCGCGCCCGCCCGCGGCATCCGTCTGCTCGAGCACGCCCTCGAGCGCACCCAGTGCGGTGTCGAGCGCGCGGTCGAGGATCTCGTCCTTGGACGAGAAGTGGTGGTAGATCGCGGACTTCGAGAGGCCGAGGCGGTCGGCGAGCACGCCCATGGAGGTCGCGTCGTAGCCGTACTGGATGAACGCGGCCACGGCGACGTCGAGGATCCCCTGCTGGTCGTACCCGGGTCGTCCCCGCCGGAGCGCCCCGTTCGCCCCGTTCGCGCCGCTCGTTCCGTTCTCAGACATCGCCCTCAGTCTGGCACTCGCCGCCGCGGCATCCGCTCACTTCACGCGCAGGTCGTAGACCCGCTGGTACTTGCCCTCGCTGCGGGGCAGCGCGCCGGGCTCCTCGAGGCGCACGGCGACGGATGACCCGATGAACTCCTTGATGCGCCCGGCGAGCACGACCGTGGCCGCCTCGCACACGTCGACCTCGAGCTCGGGGTGCCGCTCGATGCGCACGGTCAGGTCGTCCATGGTGCCGGTGCGGGTGAGCTCGAGGATGAAGTGCGGGGTGAGCTGCTCGATGCCGAGCACGAGCTCCTCGATCTGCGTGGGGAAGAGGTTCACGCCGCGCAGGATGATCATGTCGTCGTTGCGGCCGGTGATCTTCTCCATGCGCCGCATGCCGGGGCGGGCCGTGCCGGGCAGCAGGCGCGTGAGGTCGCGCGTGCGGTACCGGATGACGGGGAACGCCTCCTTGGTGAGCGACGTGAAGACGAGCTCGCCCAGCTCGCCGTCGGACAGCACCGCACCCGTGTCGCCGTCGATGACCTCGGGCAGGAAGTGGTCCTCCCAGAGGTGGGGGCCGTCCTTCGTCTCGAGGCACTCGTTGCCCACGCCCGGGCCCATGACCTCGCTGAGGCCGTAGATGTCGAGCGCGTCGATGCCCAGGCGCTGCTCGAGCTCGTGGCGCATCTCGTTCGTCCACGGCTCGGCGCCGAGCACGGCGACCTTCAGCGAGGTGGAGCGCGGGTCGATGCCGGCGGCGACCATCGCGTCGGCGATCGTGAGGAGGTAGCTCGGGGTGCAGAGGATCGCGTCGGGCTCGAAGTCGCGGATGAGCTGCACCTGGCGCGCGGTCTGGCCGCCCGACATCGGGATGACCGTGGCCCCGAGCTTCTCGATGCCCGCGTGGGCGCCGAGCCCGCCGGTGAACAGCCCGTAGCCGTAGGCGTTGTGCACCTTCATGCCCGGTCGGATGCCGCTGGCCCGCAGCGACCTCGCGACGAGCGTCGCCCAGCGCTCGAGGTCGCCCGTCGTGTAGCCGACGACGGTGGGCCGGCCCGTGGTGCCGCTCGACGCGTGGATGCGGGCGACCTGCTCCATCGGCACGGCGAACATGCCGAACGGGTAGGTCTCGCGCAGGTCGGCCTTGGTCGTGAAGGGCAGCTTCGCGACATCCGACAGCGACCGGATGTCGCTCGGGTGCACGCCCGCCTCGTCGAACTTGCGCGTGTAGAGGGGCACGTTCGCGTAGGCGTGCCGCACGGTCTGCCGGAGCCGCTCGAGCTGGAGGGCCTCGATCTCGGCTCGCGACATCCGCTCCTCGGGGTCGAGGTCCGCGGCGGACACGGGCTCGAGGCCCGAGACGGTGGGGGAGATGGTCGTCGTCGACACGTGGGGCTCCGAAGGCTTGCGGCCGCGCGCGGCCGGGTGGTCAGATGGTGCGGTTCGTGGAGATGGACCGGCCGCGGAACTCGGCGACCGCGTCGCCGTGCTCGTCGACGACCGACACGTCGTAGAGTCCGGTACGGCCCGACCGGGTGCGGCGGACGGCGGTCGCGGTGAGGGTCTGCCCCGCGACGGTGGACTTCAGGAAGGTGATGTCGGCGCCCGCCGCGACGGTGACGGTGTCGTCCTCGTTGCAGGCGATCGCGAAGGCCGTGTCGGCCAAGGTGAAGACGAGCCCGCCGTGGGTGATGCGGAAGCCGTTCGTCATGTCGTCGCGCACGCGCATCGACACGACGGCGAGACCCGGTTCGTCGCGTTCGACGACCATGCCGAGGGCGGCCGAGGCGAGGTCGCGCTGCATCATGGCGCGATTCGCGGTGGTGACGTCGGTCGCGGCATCCGTCATTCGAGGCTCCTCGTCGAGTTCCCGGCGCCGTTGCTGCGGCGCTCGACTTGACTATATACTAACTGAACGATCGGTTAGTAATACCGGATGCCGCAGCAGCAGATGCGGGTCCGGATGCCGCGAAGACTCAGGAGTCGACGATGACCTCTCCCGCTGACCTCAGCGTGGTCGAACGAGAGCTCTCCCCCGAGGAAGAGCAGTTCAACGACCTCATCGCGAAGGACTCGCGTATCGAGCCGCGTGACTGGATGCCCGACGCGTACCGCAAGACGCTGATCCGGCAGATCAGCCAGCACGCGCACTCCGAGATCATCGGCATGCAGCCCGAGTCCAACTGGATCACGCGCGCGCCGAGCCTCAAGCGCAAGGCGATCCTCATGGCCAAGGTCCAGGACGAGGCCGGCCACGGGCTCTACCTCTACTCCGCGGCGCAGACCCTCGGCATCTCGCGCGAGGAGATGATGCAGCAGCTCATCGAGGGCCGGGCGCGCTACTCCTCGATCTTCAACTACACGACCCCCACCTGGGCAGACATGGGCGCGATCGGCTGGCTCGTCGACGGCGCCGCGATCTGCAACCAGGTGCCGCTGTGCCGTGCGTCCTACGGCCCCTATGGCCGGGCGATGGTGCGCATCTGCAAGGAGGAGTCGTTCCACCAGCGGCAGGGCTTCGAGATCCTGCTCGAGCTCATGCAGGGCACGCCCGCGCAGCGCGAGATGGCGCAGGACGCGGTGAACCGCTGGTACTGGCCGTCGCTCATGATGTTCGGGCCGCCCGATGACCAGTCGCCGAACTCCGCCCAGTCGATGGCGTGGAACATCAAGCGCTTCTCGAACGACGAGCTGCGCCAGCGCTTCGTCGGCATGCTCGTGCCGCAGGCGGAGGTGCTCGGCGTGACCCTGCCCGACCCGAACCTCCGCTTCAACGAGGAGACCGGCGAGTACGACATGAGCGAGATCGACTGGACCGAGTTCAACGAGGTGCTCGCCGGCCGCGGTCCCGCCAACGCCGAGCGACTGCGTCGCCGGCGCGAGGCGCACGAGGACGGCGCCTGGGTGCGCGAGGCGGCCCACGAGTACGCCCGCAAGCAGGCCGAGCGCGCGCTCGCGGCATCCGGGGCGGTGGCCTGATGTCGACGCCCGGCGAGATGGGAACCGAGGCCTGGCCCCTCTGGGAGGTGTTCGTGCGCGCCAACCGCGGCCTGTCGCACGTGCACGTGGGCTCACTGCACGCCCCCGACCCCGACATGGCGGTGCGCAACGCCCGCGACGTCTACACGCGCCGCAACGAGGGCGTGTCGATCTGGGTGGTGCCCGCCGATGCGATCACCACGAGCGACCCCGACGCGAAGGGCGCCTTCTTCGAGA
Source organism: Agromyces humi (assembly GCF_009720255.1). Taxonomy (GTDB): domain Bacteria; phylum Actinomycetota; class Actinomycetes; order Actinomycetales; family Microbacteriaceae; genus Agromyces; species Agromyces humi. Next base: position 8,532 of record NZ_WJSP02000050.1, read on the forward strand.
GCCCGGCCGGCAAGAACTACCGGCACGCGCGCTACTACGTCAAGAGCGAAGGGGTGAAGCACCTGTGAGCGGCACCGACTTCGACACGCACGGCGGGGACCTCGACGTGCACGGCCAGGTCTCGGTCGACGAGGTCGAGCTCGCCGAGGAGCTCGCGGGCGCCGGCATCACCGGCACGGGTGCGACGGCGTCGGCGGATGCCGCGGAGTACGCGCTCCGGCTGGGCGACGACGCCCTCATGCTCGCCCAGCAGCTGGGCATGTGGATCGCGCGCGCTCCCGAGCTCGAGGAGGACGTGGCCCTCGGCAACATCGGCCTCGACCTCATCGGGCACGCGCGCTCGCTGCTGCACTACGCCGGCACCGCCTCGGGGCGCAGCGAGGACGACCTCGCCTACTGGCGCGACGAGCCCGAATGGCGCAATGCCTGGCTCTTCGAGCAGCCCAACGGCGACTTCGCGCACACGATCGCGCGGCAGCTCGTGGCCGCCTCCTACCTCGTCGAGCTCTACGCCGCGCTGGCCGAGTCGACCGACCCGACGCTCGCGGCGATCGCCGCCAAGGCCGTCAAGGAGGTCGACTACCACCGCGACCACGCCACCCAGTGGACGCTCCGCCTCGCGGGCGGCACCGAGGAGTCGCGTCGCCGCATGGTGGTCGCGATCGCCGACACCTGGCCCTACATCGACGAGCTGTTCGTCGACGACGAGCTCGTCGAGCGACTGGCCGCCGACCGCGTGGCAGTGCTGCCCTCGACGTTGCGCCCCGGCTTCGACGCCGTGCTCGACGCGGTGATGGCCGAGGCCGAGCTCGAGCCGCCCACCGGTCGCACGGCCTTCGTCGCGTCCGGCGGCGGACGTCGCGGCAGCCACACCGAGCACCTCGGGCCGCTGCTCGCCGAGATGCAGGTGCTGGCCCGCCAGCACCCAGGGGCATCGTGGTGAGCGCGGTCGTCGGCCACGACGCCGTGCGCGAGGCATCCGTCGCCCGGCCGCTGCCCGACGACCCGGCCGCCCGTCTCGCGTGGGACGTCGCCGCGACCGTGACCGACCCCGAGATCCCGGTGCTCACCATCGAAGACCTGGGGGTGCTGCGTTCGGTCGAGGTCGGCGAGGACGGTGCCGTGCGCGTGCAGCTGACGCCCACGTACAGCGGATGCCCCGCCATGGAGGCCATGCGCGACGACGTGCTGCTCGCACTGACCCATGCCGGCTACGCCGACGTGCGCGTCGACCTCGTGCTCGCGCCCGCGTGGACCACCGACTGGATGAGCGACGCGGGCAAGCAGAAGCTGCGCCGCTATGGCATCCAGGCGCCGACGGGCGACGCCCCGGCCCGCGGCTCGGGCCCGGTGCGGCTGCAGCTCGCGGTGAAGTGCCCCCGCTGCGACTCGCTGAACACGCGAGAGCTGGCCCGCTTCGGCTCGACCTCGTGCAAGGCGCTCTACGAGTGCCGCGACTGCCTCGAGCCCTTCGACTACTTCAAGGTGCTCTGATGGCCGCGCGCAACGTGGGGTCGACGACGGCCCGCGTCGACGCACGCGCGGTGGCCGGCGCCGCGGATGCCGCGGTCGCGTCGGCGTTCCTCTCCTCGACCGTCGGTGGCGAGCATGTCGTCAAGCGGCACCGCGCGCGGTTCCATACGTTGGAGGTCGCCGAGGTGCGGCCGCTCACCGCCGACGCCGTGGAGGTGACGTTCGCGGTGCCCGACGAGCTCGCCGACGACTACACCTACCTGCCCGGCCAGTACGTCGCGCTGCGCGCCGAGCTCGACGGACACGAGCGCCGGCGCAGCTACTCGATCTGCCGCCCGCCCGAGCGCGGGAGCCTCTCGGTCGCCATCAAGCGCGATCTCGGCGGCGTCTTCTCGACGTGGGCGAACACCGAGCTCAAGGCCGGCGACACGCTCGACGTGATGAGCCCGCAGGGCACGTTCACCTCGACCCTCGACGCCCTCGACGGCAAGCACGTCGTGGGCATCGCCGCGGGCAGCGGCATCACGCCGCTCATGGCGCTCGCGCACACGGTGCTCTCGCGTTCGGCGACGTCGGAGTTCGAGCTCGTCTACACGAACCGGTCGACCCTGGACGTGATGTTCCTCGAGGAACTCGCCGAGCTGAAGGACCGGTATCCGTCGCGCCTCGCGCTGCACCACGTGCTCTCGCGCGAGCAGCGCACCGCGCCGCTGCTCTCGGGCCGCATCGACGCCCCGAAGCTCGAGCAGATGCTCGATGTTCTCATCCGCCCCGAGACGGTCGACGAGTGGTTCCTGTGCGGGCCGTTCGAGCTCGTCCAGCTCGCCCGCGACACCCTCGCGGCGAAGGGCGTGCCCGTCGAGCACGTGCGCTACGAGCTGTTCACGACCGACGCCGACCGCGTCGAGCCGCGCCACGGCCGTCCCGTCGAAGTGCAGCAGGGGGAGCAGACCGTCGCGATCGAGTTCACCCTCGACGGGCAGTCGACGACGGTCGAGAGCCCCGTGTCGGCGAACGAGTCGATCCTCAACGCGGCGCTCCGCGTGCGGCCCGACGTGCCGTTCGCGTGCGCGGGCGGCGTGTGCGGCACCTGCCGCGCGCGGGTCGTCGAGGGCAGCGTGAACATGACCGAGAACTACGCGCTCGAACCCGACGAGCTCGAGCGCGGCTACGTGCTCACCTGCCAGTCGCACCCCAAGTCCGACCGCGTCGTCGTCGACTACGACGTCTGACCCGGGTAGCCTGCGAGCGGGTCGACGGCGAGTCGCCCACGCATCGCCCCGCCGACCCGCGCCCGATGAAACGGAGCCCCATGATCGAACTCACCGTGGCCGACGGCGTCGCCGAGGTCGTGCTGAACGCCCCCGACAAGCTCAACGCGCTGGATCCGGCCGCGATCGCGGAGCTGTCCGACGCGTACGCCGAGGCCGAACGCCTCGCGGGAGCGGGCGAGGTGCGCGCGCTCGTGCTGCGCGGCGAGGGCCGAGCGTTCTGCGCCGGCCGCGACATCTCGGGCGTCGACCCGCGCGACGACGACGTGCTGGGCTACCTCGGCGGCCGGGTGCAGCCGCTCCTCGAGCGCATGGCGTCGCTGCCGGTGCCCACGTTCGCCGTGGCGCACGGCGCGTGCCTCGGGGTGGGGCTTGGGCTGCTCATCGCGAGCGACATCGTCTACGTGGCCGACACCGCGCAGATCGGCTCCCCGTTCGCGAACCTCGGCGCGACCCTCGACTCGGGCGGCCATGCCCTCTTCGTCGAGCGCCTCGGCGCCCACAAGACCATGGACCTCATCGTCACCGGCCGGCTCATGTCGGGCACCGAGGCCGTCGCCTCGGGCCTGTTCTCGCAGGTGTTCCCGGCCGACGAGGTGACGGATGCCGCCCGCGCGGCGGCCCGCGCCGCGGCATCCGGGGCCACCCAGGCGTTCATCGCGTCGAAGGCGCTGGTCGCCGCCCTCCGCGACGACCGCCTCGGCCTCTGGCAGTCGATGGACCAGGAGAACCGGGCACAGGCGGCGCTCTGCGACACGGCCGACTACCGCGAGGGCTTCGCGGCGTTCCAGCAGAAGCGCAGACCGGCGTTCACCGGCCGCGGCTGAGCGGCCGCAGGCCGACGCGATCGCGAATCGTGTTCGCTTTCGCAATGTCCCGGCACTTCGGCACTTCGGCACTTCGGCACCGACTTCGCTGACGAAGGCGGCTCCCGGCACGCACCATCGCACCCTCGCCGCTCGGCCGCGGGCGCTCAGTGGGCCGCGCCCTCCTCCTCCTGGTCGTGCTCCTCGATGTCGTGTCCCAGGTCGTCCTCGAGGAGGAGGTCGTAGCGCACGTGGTCGCTGCGGTACGCGGAGCGGCCGAGCATGTGCGCCGTCATCGGCTGCGTGAGCAGCTGGAAGGTCATGACGAGGACGACCGTCGTCAGCACGCCCCAGGTCGGCACCTGCAGCACGATCGCGACGAGCACCGTGGCCAGGCCGAGCACCTGCGGCTTGGTCGCGGCGTGCAGCCGGGTCAGCACGTCGGGGAAGCGCACGATGCCGATGCCCGCGGCCATCGAGAGGAAGCCGCTCACCAGGATGAGCAGTCCCACCGCGATCTCGGCGGCGCTCACGAGGCATCCTGCTTCGCCATGAACCGGGCGATCGAGATCGAGCCGACGACCGCGAACATCGCGAGCACCAGCATGACCACGAGGGTGTCGGTGTGTTTGTTGACCGCCATCTCGGCGCCCAGGGCGCAGATCGCGATGGCGAGCAGCACATCGGTCGCCAGCGCCCGGTCGAGGATCGACGGGCCGCGGATGATGCGGTAGACCGCGGCGAGGGCGCCGATGCCGAACATGACGCCGGCGGCGACGCTCACGACGCTGAGGAAGGTCATCGTGATTCCTCCTTCTCGGATGCGGCGCCGTGGGCCGATGCGGCGCCCTGCCCGGGTGCTGCGCGGCGGGCGCGGCGCGCCTCGCGAACGGATGCCGCCTGCGCACGCGTGCCGATGGCGAGCACGATGCGCTCCTCGGTGCCGAGGACGGCGCGGCGCACCCGATCGATGTCGGCGTGCGTGCGGGTGCCGAGGGCGTGCAGGTAGAGCAGCCCGCGCTCCCGGTCGATGTCGACGACGACGGTGCCGGGCACCACCGAGATCGCCTCGGCGGTCAGCGTCGTCACGAGGTCGGAGCGGGTGAGCAGCTGCACCGCGATGATCGCGTTCATCGGCTGCCATCGCGGGTACACGGCGAGGAACGCCACCTGCAGCGACGCCACGACCACGTCGAACATCATCCGCAGGCCGAGCAGCAGCCCACGCCAGGGGTTGAAGCGCCCGCTCAGCAGCACGGGGGGCAGGTAGAGCACACGGGTGACGCCGATCGCGAGCAGGAAGCCCGTGACGATCGTGAGGGCGTCGATGTGGTCCCACAGGAACAGCCACAGCGCCACGAGGCCGATGAGCAGCGGCAGCTGACGCCACACCGAGCCCCACCGCGACACGGTCGTCTCGTGCCGGGGGCTCATCGGATGCCTCCTGGGAACACGAGCGAGACGTACACGTCGGGGTCGACGAGGTTCGCCGCCGCCCGGTCGGTGAACTCGAAGATGGGGCCGGCGAACACGGTGAGCAGCAGCGTCACCACGACGAGTGCCGTCGTCGCGGCGACCATGAGCACCGGCGTGGTGCGGGTCGCCGTGACGGTCGCCCCCTCGGGCGCCTCCTGCACGGAGCCGAGCAGCACCGACTCGTAGCCCTCGAGCTCGTCGCGACCGCGCCAGAACGCCATGTTCCAGAAGCGCGTCAACGCGTAGAGGGTGATCAGCGAGGTGATCGCGCCGGCGGCGATCACGGCCCAGACGAGCCAGGCCTGCCCCGCGGCATCCGTCGCACCGGCGTCGTCGGCGCCGGCCAGGAACAGGCCCACCTTGCCGAGGAAGCCCGAGAACGGCGGGATGCCGCCGAGGTTCAGCGCGGGGATGAAGAACAGGATCGCGAGGTACGGCGACGCCTTCAGCAGCCCCGCGAGTCGGTTGATCGACGTGGCGCCGCCGAACCGCTCGATGAGCCCGGTCGTGAGGAACAGGGTCGTCTGCACGGTGATGTGGTGCACCACGTAGTAGATGGTCGACGAGTAGCCGAGCTGGGTGCCCACCCCGATGCCGAAGATCATGTAGCCGATGTGGCTCACCAGCGTGAACGAGAGCAGGCGCTTGACGTCGGCCTGGGTGAGGGCGCCGAGGATGCCGATGAGCATCGTGAGCCCGCCGACCACCAGCAGCAGCACCGTCAGGTCGTTGTCCGCGAAGATCACCGTCTCGGTGCGGATGATCGCGTACACGCCCACCTTCGTGAGCAGGCCGGCGAACACGGCGGTGACCGGGGCGGGCGCGGTCGGATACGAGTCGGGCAACCAGAACGACAGCGGGAAGATCGCCGCCTTGATGCCGAACGCGATGAGCAGCAGCAGGTGCAGGATGAGCTGCACGTTCGCGGGCAGCTCCGCGATGCGCACCGAGAGCTGGGCCATGTTCGCCGTGCCCGTCGCGCCGTAGATGAGGGCGATCGCGCTGAGGAAGAACAGTGACGAGACGAGGCTCACGATGATGTACGTGACACCGGCGCGGATGCGCTCGCCCGTGCCGCCGAGGGTGAGCAGCACGTAGCTGGCCGACAGCAGGATCTCGAACGCCACGTAGAGGTTGAAGAGGTCGCCGGCGACGAACGCGTCGAACACGCCGGCCGACAGGATGAGGTAGCTGGGGTGGAAGATCGACACCGGGGTCTCGCGATGCCGATCGGCGACGCCCTGCCCGACCGCGTACACGAGCACCACGAGCAGCACGATCGCCGAGATCAGCAGCATGATCGCCGAGAGACGGTCGACGACGAGTACGATGCCGAACGGCGGCTCCCATCCGCCGATCGCCACGACGGTGGGCTCGCCGGCGTCGACCGCCACGAGCAGCACCGCCGCGATCACCGCGACGCTCGCGAGCACCGTGGCGCTCACGGCCATCTGCGCACGCCGGTGGCGTCCGAGGATGAGGGCCGTCGCGGCGCCGACGAGCGGCAGCAGCACGACGAGGGGCACGAGCACGCCGGTCGCGGTCATCGGGGCACCTCCTCGGGCTCCTCGTCGCTGGCGTCGATGATGTCCTGGATGGCGCGGTCGTCGGCCGCGGACGACCGGATGAGGTCGGCGGCCTCCTCGGCGTCCTCGATGTCCTCCGAGACGTCGTCGACGAGGTCGCCCTTCTCGCCGAGGCGGGCGAGCCACCACGACCGGTAGATGAGCGCGAGCATGAACGCCGTGATGCCGAGGTTGATGACGATGGCGGTGAGCACGAACGCCTGGGGCAGCGGGTCGGAGATCTCGTCGGGGTCGACGCCCTCGCTGAGGATCGGCGCGAGGCCGGGGGCGCCGCTCATCAGGAAGATGAGGATGTTCACGGCGTTGCCGACGAGCAGGAAGCCGATGAGCACCCGAGTGAGGCTGCGCTCGAGCATGATCGAGATGCCCGCGCCGAACAGCACGGCCATGAGCACGACGAGGGTCAGCGATGCGGTCATCGGATCACCCCTTCGGACGTGCCGGCCCCGGTCAGCGGGGTCGCCAGCTCGGCATCGGCATGCTCGGGGCGCTCGGCGATCTCGGGGCCCTCGCCCTGCTCGACGGCCTCGATCGCGTCGGCCGAGTCGAGGTCGCCGCCCGCCTCGCCCTCGTCGCCCGCGACCTCCTCCTGCCGATCGACCTCGCCGCCGAGGGAGCGGAGGATGTCGAGGACGAGCCCGACGACCACGAGGTAGACGCCGAGGTCGAAGAGCGTCGACGTGCCGATCGAGAGGGTGCCGAGCACCGGTACGTCGGCCTCGAACCAGGCGGACTCGAGCGGGATGCCGCCGGAGGACAGCGAGGCCGTCGCGGTGCCGGCCGCGAGCAGCAGGCCCGTGCCGAGCAGCCGGCCGGCGT
>NZ_WJSP02000500.1 GCF_009720255.1 Agromyces humi
GGCACCCGCCTCGCGCTGGTGTGGTCGCCGCGACGGATCATCCGCGTCGGTCAACTGCTCCTCGTGCTCGCCTCCTTCGTGCTGCTCGGCGCCGTCGACATCGAGCTCAAGAGCCCCGCCTTCGGCCGCCGTCGGCACCTACAACGCCTTCGCCAGCTCCATCTACCGCGAGCACGCGATGCTCATCGGGCGCGAGCCCGACGCCGCGGTGCTCGGCGAGGCATCCGCGTGGCTGCTCGCGAGGTCGGTCGTGAGCGCGTCGGCCGATCCGCGGCTCGTCGAGCTCGACGCCTCCCTCGACCGGGTCACCGGTGCCGTGCTGTCGCTCAGCCGTGCGCTCGCCGAGAACGTCGCCGACAGCCGTGACGTGCAGGCGTTCGCCCGCGACTTCCTCAGCATGGAGGGCCTGCCCATCGAGGCGCCGCGCAAGCGCACCGACTTCGAGACGTTCACGAGCGCGCTCGGCGTGGTCGGGGCGCTGCCGCCGCTGCTCGACCTGGCCGACGCCTATGCTGCGGCGAAACGGGAGCGCGGCTACGTCGAGTTCTCCGACCAGGTCGCCCTTGCGCTCGCGATCTGCGAGCGCAACCCCGAGGTCGTCGCCGCGCACCGCGAGCGTGCCCGCACCGTGCTGCTCGACGAGTACCAGGACACGAGCGTGGTGCAGACCAGGCTCCTCGCGACGCTGTTCAGCGGTCATTCGGTGATGGCGGTCGGCGACCCCGACCAGTCGATCTACGGGTGGCGGGGTGCGAGCGCCGCGAACCTCGCCCGCTTCTCGAAGGACTTCGCGCCGGATTCGGGTGCCGGCGTCTTCGACCTCTCCACGAGCTGGCGCAACCCCGGGATCGTGCTCGACGCGGCGAACGCGCTCATCCAGCCGCTCGATGCGGGAATCCCCAAGGCGCCGCTGTCGCCGTCGCCCTTCGCGGGAGCCGGCGAGGTCGGCGTGCGGTGGGCCGAGACCATCGAGCACGAGGCCGACCTGGTGGCGCGCTGGTTCGCGGCACGGCTGGGCCGCCCCGGAGGGGGAGCGAGCCGCAGCGGGGCCCTGCTCTGCCGCACGTTCGCGAACGTCGGCGTCTTCACGACGGCCCTTCGCAACCACGGAGTCCCGACACACGTGCTCGGCATCGCCGGACTGCTCGACCAGCCGGTCATCGCCGACCTCGTCTGCGTCCTGCGAGTCCTGCACGATCCGACGGCGGGCTCGGAACTCGTGCGAGTCCTCGGCGGAGCCAGGTGGCGCATCGGCCCCGCCGACCTCGCGGCGCTCAACGGACTCGCCAGATGGCTGGCCGACCGCGACCTCGGCAGTCGCCGCCTGGGCGACGAGGTGCGGCAGGGGCTGCGGGCCTCCGTCGCCGCCGACGAGTCGCCGTCGATCGTCGACGCGCTCGACTTCCTCCTGACCGCGCCCGACAGCCATTCGGCGCTGCGGGCATTCAGCGACACCGGGCTCGGGCGAATGCGTCGAGCGGGTGCGCAGCTGCAGTCGCTGCGACGTCGTGCCGGGCTCGGACTGGTCGACTTCGTCCACCTCGTGCAGCAGGAACTGCTCCTCGACATCGAGGTCGCCGCGAACGCGGAGCAGCCGCTCGGGCCGCCGAGCCTCGAGGCGTTCGACGAACTGCTCGCGGGGTTCGCCGACGTCGCCGAGCACCCCACGCTCGGCGCGTTCCTCGGGTGGCTCACCGAGGCGGAGCAGCGCGACCGGCTCGCACCCCGCCAGGACGAGCCCGAGCCCGGTGCGGTGCAGGTGTTGTCGATCCACGGGTCGAAGGGACTCGAGTGGGATGTCGTCGCGATCCCGCGCATGGTCGACGAGGAGCTCCCTTCCAAGCCCCGCACCACGAAGGGCTGGCTCGCGTTCGGCGAGCTGCCCAACGACTTCAAGGGGGATCGTGCCGAGCTGCCCGAGCTCCAGTGGCGCGGGGTGCAGAGCCAGGCGGAGTTCGACGAGGCGGTGCGCGGCTTCGCCGAGGAGAACCGGCAGCGGCACGCCGACGAGGAGCGACGCCTGGCCTACGTGGCACTGACGCGCACCCGCTCCGAGCTCCTGCTCACGGGCTCCTGGTGGGCCTCGCAGAAGTCACCTCGCAAGCCGAGCGTGTTCCTGCACGAGCTCGTGCGCGCCGGCATCCTCGACGTCGGCGCCCTGCCCGTGACGCCGGCCGATGACGAGAACCCGCGCGGCGGCGACACCGTCCGCCAGCGCTGGCCACTCGACCCGCTCGGCCCGAGGCACGAGGCGGTGCACG
>NZ_WJSP02000501.1 GCF_009720255.1 Agromyces humi
CCGAGCGAGCGGGCCACGCCATGCGGTCATGCTAGCCATGCACCGCGCGCACCGGGCGCCACGGCGCGCCCGGATCCTGGTCGGAGGACGACGAACGCGCCGTCGGCGAGCCGGCGGCGCGTTCGAGTCCATCGGCTAGGCCGGGCGCACGCCCTCCGCCTGCGGACCCTTGGACCCGGTGCCGACCTCGAAGACGACCTGCTGGCCCTCTTCGAGCACCTTGTAGCCGGCCATGTCGATCGCGGAGTAATGGACGAACACGTCCTGGCCCCCGTCGTCGACGGTGATGAATCCGTAACCCTTTTCAGCGTTGAACCACTTCACGGTTCCGTTCGCCATGCGTTGCTCCCATGTTGCCGTTCGTCGATCAGCACGTGCCTGTCGCCTGTACCGGGGCCCTCGGGTCGTGCCGGCATGGCGCCGATGCGGCGCCGGGTGAGACACGGGAGAGAGCGACCAATTCCAGATACTAACGACGTGGTTTCGCGGCACAAGGGGTTCGGCGCAAGAAAATGTCGCGGAATGGCAACGATTCGCCGCGGATCAACCGCCGGTCGCCGTCGCGTAGTCGGATCCGACCACGAGCACGAGCGGGGTGCCGATCTGGGCGAACTGCTCCGAGAGGCGCACGTCGGCCTCGGGGATGGCGGCGGCCACGCCACGCGCGGCGCCCTCGAGGTCGGGGGTGGCGTAGTAGACGACCGTCTCGGTGAGGTCGTTCTCACTGGCGTTCGCGGTCGTCCCGACGGGGATGCCCGCCGCCGTGAGCGTCTCGCCGGCGCGGGCGGCGAGGCCGGCCGTCGTCGTGCCGTTCAGCACGGTGACGGGGATGTCGGGTGCGACCGTGGGCGGCGCGGTCACGGCCGCGGTGGGCGTGGGGGTGGCGACGGCGCCGGTATCGCCGAAGTTCAGGCGGTCGTTGAAGAGGATGACGCCGCCGATGCCGACGCCGACGAGCACCACGGTGACGAGCGCCGCCCATCCGAACGCCACCCAGCCGGCGCCGCGCCGCGCCGGTGCGCGGTGCGCTCCGACGCGCTCGATGCCGTGCGGGATGGAGTCGAAACGATCGCGGGGGAACTTCTGCGCCATGAGGTCCAGTCGTCGGGGTCGGGGCCGCGCTCAGTCGAGCGCGCGGCCGATCGAGAGCGAGCGACGGGCTCGCATCGCTGCGCGCGCCTCACGCATCCGTTGCAGGCGCTTGACGAGCATCGGGTCGTGACGGAGCGCAGCGGGGGAATCGATGAGCTCTCCGAGGATCCGATAGTACCGGGCAGCGGAGATGCCGAACTCGTCACGGATGGCCTGCGCCTTGAGGCCCGGCTGCTGCCACGCACGCCCCTCGAAGGCCAGCACGCGGATCGCGCGGTCGTCGAGCGCGGCGTCGCCGTCGCCGCGGGAGGGCACGCGCTCAACGCCCATGGGTCCTCCCGTCGCTCACGGCCGCTCGCCGTTGCAGCACATCCTAGGGAACCGCCGCCGTGTGCACGCCGAGCGGGAACGGCGTGTGCGCCGCCGGAACCCGGGAACACCGTCGCGGGAACCCGGGACACCGTGGCCTGAGCCGGGAACCGGAACACGGGGCATCCGACGCGCGTTGCATCTCATGCAGGAAGACCTGCGAGCATGGTGCCTGCCGCCATGGCACCCGACCGGAAGGAGCACGCGTGGAGTACCGCGTGAACAAGAGCGACGAGGAATGGCGAGCCGAGCTCGGCGAGGAGCGCTACTCCGTGCTGCGCGAGGCCGCGACGGAACGCCCGTGGACGGGCGAGCTGCTCGACGAGGAGCGCGCGGGCGTCTACGCGTGCGCCGCCTGCGGCGCCGAGCTCTTCAAGAGCGGCACCAAGTTCGACTCCGGATGCGGCTGGCCGAGCTTCTACGAGTCGGTGCGGCCCGACGCCGTGCAGCTCATCGACGACACCTCACTCGGCATGGTGCGCACGGAGGTGCGATGCGCCGCATGCGGCTCGCACCTGGGGCACGTGTTCCCCGACGGATTCGGCACGCCGACCGGCGACCGCTACTGCATGAACTCGATCGCCCTCGACTTCACCGCGGAGTCCTGAGGGGTGGCGTCGGTGCTCGACGCCGCCCTGTCGAGGCGGTCGTCGCCGAAGGTGACGGATGCCGCGCCCGACGATGCGGCGCTCCTCGCCCTGATCGAGGGAGCGGGCCGCGTCGCCGACCACGCCGCGCTACGGCCGTGGCGCGTCATCGCGCTGCGGGGAGCGGCGCGTGAGC
>NZ_WJSP02000502.1 GCF_009720255.1 Agromyces humi
GCTCGAGGCGTACCTCGCCAACGTCCCCGAAGGCGAGGTGGGTTCGGTCGCCGGATTCACCGCCGGGGATGCCGCCCGAGGCATCCAGGAGATGGACTTCGACGGCGAACCCGGAACCGTGATCGGGTTCCTCATCGACGGGCACGTCGGCGCCAGCTCAGCGTGCACGACCCGGCCGAGGGCCACGAGCTGTGGCGCTCGGGGCGCGATGAGCTCTTCGCGGGGCATCCGCAGTCGCCGCTGCTGCCCGACGACCGGGCGCGGTTCACCGGCCTGACGGTGTCGCGCTACGACCCCGACTGGCGGTTCGAGCTCGAGGTGCGCCGCCCCGACGAGCCGGTGCGGATCACCGTCGACAGCGCATCCGACGGCGCGATCCCGTTCTCGCTCGTGGGCACCGTGCGCATCCCCTACCTGGGCACGCTCGACGTGTGGCGGCTCACGACGTACGGCGGCGGACTCTTCGTGCCGGTGAAGGACGCCCTCGCCGGCGCGCCAGGCGGCACGTACGGCGGTGGGCGCTACCTGCTCGACACCGTGAAGGGCGCCGACCTGGGGCCGGGCTCCGACAGCGACTCGCTCGTGATCGACTTCAACTTCGCCTACAACCCCTCGTGCGCCTACGACCCGTCGTGGTCGTGCCCCCTCGCGCAGCCGGGCAACACCCTCCACGAGGAGGTGCCGGTCGGCGAGCGGATGCCGCGCTGAGCGGCCGCGCACAGGGGGCGTGCAGCGGCATCCGCTAGAGTGGCTCTCGGTGAGCGCGACGAACGCGCCGCCTGCGTCGTAGAAACGCTTCCGGGCAGGGCCTCATCAGAGGGCGCCCGATGATTCTCGTACGGCGAACGGATGCGCCGACCGGCGCCTTCGCCACTCTCCCACCGACGGGTCCGAACCGCCGCCGAATGCGGCGCAATCCCGTGCGGTGCGCTCTGCCCCGAAAGGCACCAGTGACCGACACCACCTTCAGCACGCTCGGCGTGCCCGCTCCGATCGTCGCGGCCCTCACCGCCGACGGCAAGACCACCCCGTTCCCGATCCAGGTCGACACCCTGCCCGACACGCTCGCCGGACGCGACGTGCTCGGCCGCGGCAAGACCGGCTCGGGCAAGACCCTCGCGTTCTCGATCCCCATGGCCGCGCGCCTCGGCGGATCGCTCGCCGGCGGCAAGCGCCGCCCCGGCCGCCCCCTCGGCCTCGTGCTCGCCCCCACCCGCGAGCTCGCCACCCAGATCGACGCGGTGCTCGCGCCGCTCGCCGCCGCCTACGGCATGAAGACCACGACGATCTTCGGCGGCATCAACCAGAAGCGCCAGGTCGACGCGCTCCGCGCCGGCGTCGACATCGTCGTCGCCTGTCCCGGCCGCCTCGAGGACCTCATGAAGCAGGGTTTCGTGACCCTCGACGCCGTCGAGATCACCGTGCTCGACGAGGCCGACCACATGGCCGACCTCGGCTTCCTGCCCGTCGTCACGCGCATCATGGACAAGACCCCGCAGGGCGGCCAGCGCCTGCTGTTCTCGGCCACGCTCGACAACGGCGTGGACAAGCTCGTCAAGCGCTTCCTGCAGAACGAGGTGCTGCACTCGGTCGACGAGGCCACCTCGCACGTCGCGGCGATGACCCACCACGTGTTCGAGGTCGAGGACGTCGACGCCAAGAACGACCTCGTGAAGGCGCTCGCGTCGGGCACCGGCCGCCGCATCCTCTTCATGCGCACCAAGCACCACGCGAAGAAGCTCGCGAAGAAGCTCACCGACCAGGGCATCCCCGCCGTCGACCTGCACGGCAACCTGTCGCAGCCGCAGCGCGACCGCAACCTCGCGGCGTTCTCCGACGGCTCGGCCAGGGTCCTGGTGGCCACGGATGTCGCGGCGCGCGGCGTGCACGTCGACAACGTCGAGCTCGTCATCCACGTCGACCCGCCCATGGAGCACAAGGCGTACCTGCACCGCTCGGGCCGCACCGCCCGCGCCGGCAGCGAGGGCGACGTCGTCACCATCTGCCTGCCCGCGCAGAAGCAGGACCTGAAGACGTTGCTCCGCAAGGCCGCCATCACCGTGACGCCCGAGCGCGTGACGGCGAACTCGCCCTCGGTGACCTCGCTCGTCGGCGACGGATGCCCCGAGCGCCTCGCTCGGCACCGAGGCGAGGAACGGCACCGTGAACGAGATGACGGTGTTCACCGTGGCATCCGTCACCCGTGACCGCACCCAGAGGTTCGCCCGTCCGACCAGCCACCC
>NZ_WJSP02000503.1 GCF_009720255.1 Agromyces humi
ACGCCGTCGCGGCGGGCGCGGCGAGGTCGTCGCCGAAGTGGGGGCTCGACGCCGGGTTGAGCCGCACGATGACCCGCTCGGGGTCGAGCGTCGAGGCGACGAGCGCGTCGCGCGCCGCCCGCTTCGCGTCCTCGGCGACGGCGTCCTCCAGGTCGAGGATGACCGCGTCGGCCCTCTCGGCGGCCTTCTCGTAGCGGTCCGGCCGGTCGGCCGGGCAGAAGAGCAGGGCCGGGCCGAAGCGGAACGCCGGATGCGTCATCCGCGGGTCTCCCCCGCTGCGGAGGGCGAGGCGCCGCGATCGGCTCGGCCCGCGGACGACTGCCGCTCCCCCGCGTCGCGCGTCCACACCAGCATGGTGCGCGACGCGGTCGCCACGACGACGCCGTCCTGGTTGCGCGCCGTGTGCTCGAGCACCACGACACCCTGGCCGGGCCGGGACGCCGACTCGCGCTTGGATGCGACGACGCTCTCGCCGTACAGCGTGTCGCCGACGAACACGGGAGCGGGGAACGCGACCGCGCCGAAGCCGAGGTTCGCGACGAGGGTGCCCTGGGTGAGCTGGCCCACCGACTGCCCCACCAGCGTGGAGAGGGTGAACAGCGAGTTGACGAGCCGCTGGCCGAACGGCTGCTCGGCCGACCAGGCCGCGTCGAGGTGCAGCGGCTGCGGGTTCATCGTCAACGTCGTGAACAGCACGTTGTCGGCTTCGGTCACGGTGCGTCCGGGGCGGTGCAGGTAGCGCACGCCCTCCTCGAACTCCTCGAACCAGAGTCCGCGCTGCACCACCTCGCGCATCGGGGCATCCGTCATGGCGACCTCCTAGCCGATGCCCAGCTCGCGTGCGATGACCATGAGCTGCACCTCGTTCGTGCCCTCGCCGATCTCGAGGATCTTCGAGTCACGGTAGTGCCTCGCCACGAGGCTCTCGTTCATGAAGCCCATGCCGCCGAAGACCTGGGTGGCATCGCGGGAGTTGAGCATGGCCGCGTCGCTCGAGACGAGCTTGGCCATCGCGGCCTCCTTCTTGAACGGGCGGCCGGCGTCGAGGCGCCGGGCGGCGTCCTGCCAGGCGAGGCGGGCGGTGTAGACGCGGGCCTGCATCTGGGCGATGGTGAACGCGACGTACTGGTGCGACGCGATCGGCACGCCGAAGACGTTGCGGGTCTTCGCGTAGCTGAGCGCCTCGTCGAGGCAGCCCTGCGCGACACCGGTCGCGAGCGCCGCGATCGCGATGCGGCCCTCGTCGAGCGTGCGGAGGAAGTTGGCGAAGCCGCGGCCGCGTTCCCCGAGCAGGTTGGAGGCGGGGACGCGCACGTCGTCGAACGTGAGCGGGTGGGTGTCCGATGCGCGCCAACCCGACTTGTCGTAGCCGGGTGCGACGGTGAAGCCGGGAGTGCCGTTCGGCACGATGATCGTCGACAGCTCCTTCGAGACCGAGCCGTCGGGGCGCGTCCGCTCGCCCGTCACGGCGGTGACGGTGACGAACCTGGTGATCGGCGTGCCCGAGTTGGTGATGAACTGCTTCGAGCCGTTGATGACCCACTCGTCGCCGTCGAGCACGGCCGTCGTGCGGGTCGCTCCGGCGTCGGATCCGGCCTCGGACTCGGTCAGGCCGAAGCCGCCGAGCGCGCGCCCGGCGACGAGGTCGGGCAGGTACTCGGCCTTCTGCTCCTCGGTGCCGTGCCGGTAGATCGGCATGGCGCCCAGGCCCACGGCGGCCTCGAGGGTGATCGCGATCGACTGGTCGACGCGGGCGAGGGCCTCGATCGCGAGGCAGAGCGCCATGTAGTCGCCGCCCTGGCCGCCGACCTCCTCGGGGAACGGGAGGCCGAAGAGGCCGAGCTCGCCCATCTGGGCGACGACGTCCATCGACAGGGTGTGGGTGCGGTCGGCTTCGTAGGACTGCGGGGCGACCACCGTGTCCGCGAACTCGCAGACCATGTCGTAGAGCTGCTGTTCCTCGTCGGTCAGGTCGTGCATGGGATTCCTCATTCCTGGTGGGATGCGACGGGAGCGGTGCCCTCGTGGGGGCCGCTCGAAGGCGTGGGGTCGGATGCCGCGTGGTGCGGCTCGATGCGGGCGACGACCTGGTCGCGCGAGACGAGGTCGCCCGTCGCTGCGGCGAGCCGGACGACACCGCCGAGGGTGGCCAGCACGCGGTGCTCCATCTTCATGGCCTCGATCGCGACGACGGCGTCGCCCGGCTCGACGGTGGCGCCATCGGCGACGAGCAC
>NZ_WJSP02000504.1 GCF_009720255.1 Agromyces humi
ATGCCGCGCCCGGCGCTCCAGTCGCGCCGAAATGGAGGAACTTCCGGCCGGCGCGCGTGCCGAGTGCGGACTCCGGACGGCGAGTCGCCCGGAAGTTCCTCCATTTCGAGCCGGCGAGGCGCGAGCGCGGGGCCGGGCGGAGAGCGAAACAGAAGCGGATGCCGCGGCGTGCTGCCGCGGCATCCGCTCATCGTGTGCTCGGGGCGAGCGGGGGCTACTCGCCGACGAGCACGAGCTCCTCGAGCGGCTTGCGGAGGCGGGGGGCGACCTCGCGCTCGCGGAGCGGGTCGGGCAGCGTGTCGACGTCGCCGAGCACGCCGATCGCGGTGACCGAGACCACCTCGAGGCGCTCGTCCAGGTCGAACGCCTCGTGCAGGCGGGCAGCGTCGAAGCCGCCCATCTGGTGGGTGTGCAGGCCCTCGTGCTGCGCCTGCACGGTGAGGTGCGCGACGGCCTGTCCGAGGTCGTAGCGAGCCCACGGGCGGGCGTTGCCCTCGGGGTCGACGATCTCGGCGATGTTCACGATGAGCGCCGCGGCCGAGTCGGCCCAGGCCTGGTTGAAGCCGAGGAGCGCGTCGTGCACGGTGGTGAAGGCCGCGGTGCCGCGGCGGGCGACGATGAAGCGCCACGGCTGCACGTTGTTCGCCGACGGGGCCCAGCGGGCGGCCTCGAGGATCGTGCGCAGGGCGTCGGTGGACACCTCGGCGGCGGGGTCGTACGCGCGGGGGCTCCAGCGCTCGACGAGGGGGTTGATGAGCTGCGCGGTGGTGTCGGCGCGGCGGGACGTGAGGTCGGTGACGAGCGTCATGGTGGTGCTGCCTTCTGCGATGGGACTGATGCCGGGGCGCCGTCGTCCCGTTCCATTACAACGCATCGAGGCTGGGCGTATTCCGGATGCCGCAACGCGACGTCATCCGGCCGCGACGCCGCCGGTCGCCGCTGGGCGGTCAACCGGCATGGGCGCTCAGGCGACGCGGTGCAGCTCCTCGCGGATCCCGGCGACGAACGCGTCGATGTCGTCCTCGCTGGTGTCGAACGAGCACATCCAGCGCACCTCGCCCTTGGCGGCATCCCAGTCGTAGAAGCGGAAGCCGCGTTCGCGCAGCCGGTCGGCCACGCCAGCGGGCACCACGGCGAACACGCCGTTCGACTGCGTCTCCTGGCTGAAGCCGAGGCCCGGCAGGTCACCGGCGGCGATGCCCGCGTCGAGCGCGTCGCGCAGGCGTCGGGCCATCGCGTTCGCGTGCGACGCGCTCCGCAACCACAGGTCGCCCTCGAGCAGCGCGATGAGCTGCGCCGACACGAACCGCATCTTCGAGGCGAGCTGCATGTTGAGCTTGCGCAGGTACTTCAGGCCCTCGGATGCCTCGGGGTTGAGCACCACGATCGCCTCGGCGCCGAGCGCGCCGTTCTTGGTGCCGCCGAAGCTCAGCACGTCGACCCCGGCGTCGCGGGTGAAGGCGCGGAAGGGCAGGCCGAGGGAGGCGGCCGCGTTCGACAGGCGCGCGCCGTCCATGTGCAACTTCATGCCGCGCTCGTGCACGTGGTCGGCGATCGCGCGGATCTCCTCGACCGTGTACGCGGTGCCCAGCTCGGTCGTCTGCGTGATGGACACGACGAGCGGCTGCGCGCGGTGCTCGTCGCCCCAGCCCCACGCCTCCTGGTCGATGAGCTCGGGGGTGAGCTTGCCGTCGGGGCTCTTCACCGTGAGCAGCTTCATGCCGCCGACCCGCTCGGGTGCTCCGCCCTCGTCGGAGTTGATGTGCGCCGTCGACGCCGAGATGACCGCGCCCCAGCGGGGGAGCATCGACTGCAGCCCCGTGACGTTCGCGCCGGTGCCGTTGAACACCGGGAAGACCTCGACGCCCTCGCCGAAGTGCTGCGCGAACACCTGCTGCAGGCGCTCGGTGTACTGGTCCTCGCCGTACGCGACCTGGTGGCCGCCGTTGGCGGCGGCGAGCGCGGCGAGCACCTCGGGGTGCACGCCGGAGTAGTTGTCGGAGGCGAAGCCGCGAACGGCGGTGTCGTGGAGCTGATCGGTCACCGGACCATCCTCGCATCCGGGTCGGAGTTGCCCGAACGGGTGGGCCCACCTGCCCGATCGGATGCCCGGCCGCCGGCGCTGCCGCACGCGGCATCCGCGAGGCTCGGCACATGGCCGGCACACGACTGGCGGCCGATTCCAGTCGGTCGGGGATGACCCGCGCCCTCGCCGACGCCCGGAGCCGGG
>NZ_WJSP02000505.1 GCF_009720255.1 Agromyces humi
CCCGCGGTCGCCTGCGAGCGGAGGCCCACGGCGATCGCGACGCCCTCGTCGTCGGTGAGGAGCAGTGGCGGCAACCCGGTGCCGGCCTCGAGCCGGTAGCCGCCCGCGCTCCCCCGCATCGACTCGATGCCGTAGCCCAGCTCGCGCAGGCGCTCCACGTCGCGCCGCAGCGTGCGGTCCGAGACGCCGAGGCGGTCCACGAGTTCGTGGGCCGGCCAGTGCCGGTGGCTCTGCAGCAGGGAGAGGAGTTCGAGCGTCCTCGAGGTCGTGGCGGCCATGCTCTAAGTATGGCTTTCATGCGGACAGAAAGTGACCGGATACTTCGGAAGACTTGCTGCATGACGAACCAGAACCGAACCAGCGAGATGATCACCGCCCGAGGCCTCACGAAGACCTTCCGCTCCAAGGGGCAGGTCGTCGAGGCGGTCCGCTCCGTCGACCTCGACGTGGCCGAGGGTGAGCTCGTCGCCTTCCTCGGCCCGAACGGCGCCGGCAAGTCGACGACCCTCCGCATGCTCACGACCCTGCTGCCGCCCACCGAGGGCGAGGCGACGGTCGCCGGCTGCGACATCCGCCGAGACCCGGCCGGGGTGCGCCGCCGGATCGGCTACGTCGGGCAGGGCAACTCGGGCGGGCACACGCAGCGGGTGCGCGACGAGCTCCACGCGCAGGGCGCGTTCTACGGGCTCGGCCGTCGTGAGACCCGGGCGCGCGCAGCAGAGCTCGTGGAGTCGCTCGAACTCGGCCAGGTGGCGAACCGGCAGGTGCAGTCGCTCTCGGGCGGCCAGAAGCGTCGCCTCGACATCGCGCTCGGGCTCATCCACCGGCCCGAGCTGCTCTTCCTCGACGAGCCGTCGACGGGCCTCGACCCGCACAGCCGAGCCAACCTGTGGGAGCACATCGTCGAGCTGCGTCGCACGACGGGCACCACGATCTTCCTCACCACGCACTACCTCGACGAGGCCGACCAGCTCGCCGAGCGCGTCATGGTCATGGACCACGGCGCGGTCATCGCCGACGACACGGCCTGGGCGCTCAAGGAATCGCTCGCCGGCGACCAGGTGACGCTCGCGTTCGCCTCGGCGACGGATGCCGCAGCGGCCGCCGCGCGCATCGGGGGGTCGGTCGACGACTCGGCCGGGGCCGACCGGACGGTGGTGACGGCGACCGTGTCGGACGGCGACCGGGCGCTCCCCCGGTGGATCCGCGAGCTCGGCGACGCCGGCCTCGAGGTCGTCGCCGCGACCCACCGCCAGCCCACGCTCGACGACGTGTTCCTCGCACTCACGGGCCGGAGCCTCCGCGAGGAGGCCGCTGCCGCGGCATCCGCAGAGTCCGCCGCCGCGGCATCCGCCGCCTGATTCCGCCACCCGACGCCCAGATCCGAAAGGAACCGCTCATGAACACCATCAGCCCCGCCGCCTCCGCCACGGTCACCGAGACCGGCCGGTCCGCGGCATCCGCTCGCCCGACCGGCTTCGTGCACGACACCGCGACGGTGTTCGCGCGCGAGTCCCGCCCGCTCGTGCGCGACCCGTTCAGCGTCATCTTCTCGCTCGTGCAGCCGCTCGTCTTCCTCGGACTGTTCGGTCCACTGCTGATCGGCGCGTCGGGTGGCGACGTCGCCGGCACACTGCAGTGGTTCGTGCCGGGCATCCTCGTGATGGTCGCGCTGTTCGGCACGGCTTCGACCGGCGCGAACCTGCTGTTCGAGATGCAGACGGGCTCGCACGAGCGCACGCTCGTCGCGCCGCTGTCCCGCAGCGCCCTGCTCGTCGGCCGCGCCCTCAAGGAGGTCGTGCCGCTCGTCATCCAGGGCACGATCGTGGTGCTCGTCGCGGTGCCGTTCGGGTTCTCGCTCGACGTGCCGGGCCTGGTCGTGGGGCTGCTGGTGCTCGCGGTGTTCGGCGTCGGCTTCGGCGCCCTCAGCTACCGGCTGGCGCTGGCCTGCCGCAACCGCGACTGGATGTTCTGGATGGTGCACCAGACGCTGCTGTTCCCGCTGATGATCCTGTCGGGCATGCTGCTGCCGCTCGAGGACGGACCCGGCTGGATGAAGGTCGCCGCGGCGGTGAATCCCCTCAGCTACCTCGTGGCGGGCGAGCGGGCGGCGGTGGAGGTGGTGGAGGTGGAGGCGGTGCTTCGACGACGAACCCGTCTCGGCTTGCAGGGGCGACGATCGCCATCTCTGAGACGTCGACCTTCTGTCCTGGTGCTCGCGGACCGGAGC
>NZ_WJSP02000506.1 GCF_009720255.1 Agromyces humi
GGTGCGATGCGGGGGGCCTCCTCGCCGTGCCGGTCGAGACGGTGCCGCGTGCGGCCGACGGCGACGCCGACGTGCGACGAATCCTCGAGCTCGCCGACGAGTTCGGGGCCATCGAGCTCGTCGTCGGCAACCCGCTCTCGCTCTCGGGCGCTGCGACGGCCTCGACCGCCGACGCGATCGCCTTCGCAGGGCGCCTCGCCGAGGGTGGCGTCCCCGTGCGCCTGGTCGACGAGCGGCTCTCGACGGTGAGCGCGCAACAGGCGCTGCGTGCCTCGGGGAAGTCCAGCCGCAGCCAGCGTCCCATCGTCGACCAAGTCGCAGCCGTTATCATTCTGCAACACGCGATCGACACCGAGCGTGCGTCGGGTTCCGAGCCCGGACGCCTGCTCACGACAGACGAAGGGTCGTCCCCCCTGTGACCCAGTTCCCCTCGGAGCCGCACGGATCCTCGACGGATCGCGCCCCCGTCGACTGGCATGCGCTGCTCGCCGGCGACGGCGAGCCGCCGCGCGCCCAGCAGCGTGCGGTCGGCTCGGAGCCGTCGTCCCCCGAGCCCGTCGCGGTCGCCGCCGAACGCCCCATGACCCGCCGCGAGGCGCGGGAAGCCGAACAGCGCCGCGCCGCCACGGTCGAAGCCGAGGTGCCGCCGGCCAAGCCGTCGCGCGCCGAACGTCGCGCCGCAGCATCCGACTACGAGGTGCACGACCCCGAGCAGCCGAGGCGTCGCGGTCCGTGGGGGTGCCTCGTCGGACTCGTCATCGTGGCCGCGCTGGTCGCGGGCGCCGTCTTCTTCCTGCAGGGCCCCATCAACGCACTGATCGAGCGGTTCACGCCTGCGGCCGACTACACCGGCGCCGGAACGGGCGAGGTCATCTTCATGATCCACGACGGCGAGACCGGCTCCGACATCGCCGAGAACCTCGTCGACGAGGGCGTGACCGCGTCGTACGACGCCTTCTACGACCTGCTCCTCGAGCAGACGCCCGAGCCCGAGTTCCACCCCGGCGCCTACCAGTTGGCCGAGCGGATGAGTTCGCAGGCGGCGCTGGACGCGCTCACCGATCCGGCGAACAAGCTCGAGAACACCTTCGTCATCCCCGAGGGCACTGCGCTGCCCGACGTGCTCGTCGCGATCTCGGAGGGAACCGGCATCCCGATCGAGGAGCTCCAGGCCGCGGCGGCGGAGCCGCCCGCGAACTACGGGCTTCCCGCGGAGGCGACGACCCTCGAGGGCTTCCTCTTCCCGGCGACGTACACGCTCGATCCCGGCATCGACGCCCATGGTGTGCTGCAGACGCTCGTCGACCGGCAGTTCCAGGCGCTCGACGCGGCCGGCGTGCCGGCCGACCAGCGGTGGAAGACGATCGTCCTGGCCTCGATCGTGCAGCGCGAGGCCGGGTCGGACACCGAGGACTTCCCGAAGGTCGCCCGAGTGTTCCAGAACCGCCTCGACCAGGGCATGAACCTCGAATCGGATGCCACGGTGGCCTACGGCACCGGCAACACGCACACCGTCTGGACCACCGACGCCGAGCGCGCCGACGCCTCGAACCTCTACAACACCTACGCGAACCCCGGCCTGCCGGTCGGTCCGATCGGCAATCCGGGCGACGTCGCGATCAACGCGGCGTTCCACCCGGCCGACGGCACCTGGCTGTTCTTCGTCCCGGTGAACCTCGCGACCGGAGAGACGGTGTTCTCGACGACGGTCGAGGAGCATGAGGCGGCGGTCGCGCAGCTGCAGGAGTGGTGCGCCGCCAGCGAGGAGAACGCGGCCTACTGTGAGTGACCCGGGTACGGGTCGCGGGGCGGGCGCGACTCGGCTGGCCGTGCTGGGGTCGCCGATCTCGCATTCGAAGAGCCCGGCCCTGCACCGGGCCGCGTACGCCCGCCTCGGACTCGATTGGGAGTACACGGCCATCGAGATGGACGGCGCACGACTTGCCGGGTTCCTCGACACGCGGGATGCCGCGTGGCGCGGGTTGTCACTCACGATGCCGCTCAAGCAGGACGTGCTGCCGCTGCTCGACGACCTCGACGAGATCGCCCGGCTGACGAACGCCGCGAACACGGTGCTGCTGGCCGATGGCGTGCGGCGCGGGTCGTGAACGTGATCTCGGTGTCGCTCACCTGGATGAACGGCACGGATGTCCCGTCGATGGTCACCTCGGTCGCACCGGCCAGGTTCGTGCCGGTGATCGTCACCGGCGTGCCGCCGGCGACCGG
>NZ_WJSP02000507.1 GCF_009720255.1 Agromyces humi
GTCGACGAGCGGGCGTCGTCGCGGTCGAGGAACAGCACCCGACCGTTGTAGGCGGCGATCCCGGACGCCAGCGCGATCGCCACCTCGGGGTCGTGGGTCGCGACGCTCGTCACGAGCGATCCGCCGCCGCGCGCCACGAGCGCCGACGCCTCGGTGAGGGAGTCGTAGCCGACGATCGACGCGACCGGCCCGAACGCCTCGACCTCGTGCAGGGCGGGGCTCGCGGCATCAGTGAACCGCAGCAGCATGGGCGCGACGAATGCGCCGTCGGATGCCGCGCCGGTCGCGCCGTCCGCATGCACGACGCTCGGGGCATCCGTCGACCCGATCACGAGCTCGCCGCCCGACGCCTGCAGCTTCGCGACCTGGCGCAGCACCTCGTCGCGCTGCCCGGTCGACGCGAGCGGGCCCATCGTGACGCCGTCGGCCCGCGGGTCGCCGAGCACCACGCGTTCGGCGATGCGCGCACGCACGGCGTCGATCACCGAGTCGACGGATGCCGCGGGCACGATCGCCCGACGGATCGCGGTGCATTTCTGCCCCGCCTTGCTCGTCATCTCGACGACGAGCTGCTTCACGTACGCGTCGAACTCGGGGGTCCCCGCGACCGCGTCGGTGCCGAGCACGCTCGCGTTGATCGAGTCGGTCTCGACGGTGAACCGCACGCCGCCGGTCTGCACGGCCTCGTGCTGGCGGAGGCGCTCGGCGGTCGACGCCGAGCCGGTGAACGCCACGAGGTCGCCGAGCCGCAGGTGGTCGAACAGGTCGGGCACGCTGCCCGAGACGAGCTGGAGCGAGCCGTCGGGCAGGAGGCCCGACTCCACGAGGATGCGCACGAAGGCCTCGGCGACGTAGCCCGTGGGCGTCGCCGGCTTCACGAGCGTGGGCATGCCGGCGAGGAACGCGGGCGCGAACTTCTCGAGCGAACCCCACACGGGGAAGTTGAACGCGTTGATCTGCACCGCCACCCCGGGCAGCCGGGTGTAGATGTGCCGCCCGAGGAATGAGCCGTCCTTCGAGAGGTTCTCGACGTTGCCGTCGACGTAGACCTTCGAGTTCGGCATCTCGCGGCGGCCCTTGCCCGAGTAGGTGAACAGCACGCCGATGCCGCCGTCGATGTCGACCCACGAGTCCTGCTTCGTCGCGCCCGTGCGGCTCGACAGCTCGTACAGTTCGGCCTTGCGCTCGGTGAGGGCGAGGGCCATCTGCTTGAGGAGCACCGCGCGCTGGTGGAACGTGAGCACGCCGAGGCTCGCCTGCCCGACCGTGCGCGCGTACTCCAGTGCGCCGCCGAGGTCGAGGCCCTCGGTCGAGACGCGCGCCACGACCTCGCCGGTCGACGCGTCCCGCACCTCGGTCGCGCCGCTCGCGGCGTCGACGGCGGCCGCATCGGGGGACCACCACGCGCCCTGCACGTAGCTCGGCAGGATCTCGTTCGTCTGGCTCATCGTTCGTTCCTCGTCTTCGTCGTCTTCGTCGTGTTCGAGTGGCCGTGGATCACGGCGCATCCCACAGGTAGAAGCCCTCGCCGGTCTTGCGGCCGAGCCTGCCCTCGTCGACCATGCGGCGCAGGAGCGCGGGCGGAGCGAACCGCTCGCCGAGTGTCGCCGACAGGTACTCGGCGATGCCGAGCCGCACGTCGAGCCCCACGATGTCCGTGAGCCGCAGCGGACCGACCGGATGCTTGTAGCCGAGGGTCATGGCCGCGTCGATGTCCTCGGCGGAGGCCACGCCGTCCTCGAGCATGCGGATCGCCTCGAGCCCGAGCGCGACGCCGAGCCGCGACGACGCGAAGCCCGGGGCATCCGCCACGACGATCGGGGTCTTGCCGATCGCGTGCACCCACTCGCGCGCCTCGGCCACGAGCACGCCGTCGGATGCGTCGCCGCGCACGATCTCGACGAGCGTCGAGGCGGGCACGGGATTGAAGAAGTGCATCCCGAGGAATCGCGAGGGGCGTTCGAGCAGGGCGGCGAGCTGGTCGATCGAGATCGACGACGTGTTCGAGGCGAGCGCGGCCTCGGGGGGAAGCACCGCCTCGACGCGGGTGAGCGCGTCGATCTTCAGCTCCAAGTCCTCGGGCACGGCCTCGACGACGAGCCCGCAGCGGGCGAAGT
This sequence comes from Agromyces humi, assembly GCF_009720255.1. Taxonomy (GTDB): domain Bacteria; phylum Actinomycetota; class Actinomycetes; order Actinomycetales; family Microbacteriaceae; genus Agromyces; species Agromyces humi. The sequence goes on from NZ_WJSP02000507.1 coordinate 2,118, forward strand.
CCCGCACGTCGGTGCTCGTGGCGAACCGGGCGGCGATGGCCGACTCGTCGTCGTCGGCGGTGCCGCGGGCGACGGATGCCCCGACGGACTCGAGCACGCGCGTCGA
>NZ_WJSP02000508.1 GCF_009720255.1 Agromyces humi
GGCCGGCGTCGCCGCCGACGCGCCCGCCGGCGTCGCCACCGGCCGCCGCGCGCTCGGCCGCACGCACCTCGTCCTCGAAGCCCCGCACGGCGTGCCGCAGGGCCCGCTCCGCGTCGAGTCCCTGCGAGCGGGCGGATGCCACGACCGAGAACAGCAGGCGACCCAGCTCGTCCTCCGTGGCGGGCGCGACGGGCACCGCGGGCGCGACGGGCGCCGCGGCATCCGGAACCGGGTCGACGACCACCCCGGCCTTCGCGGCCTTGCCGATGACCTTCTGAGCGAGGGCCAGGGCCGGCATGCCGCGCGGGATCCCGTCGAGCACGCTCGTGCGGTGCGGCTTCTCGTCGGCCTTGAGGTCCTCCCAGAACGACACCACGTCGTCGGCGGTCTCGGCGGTGCGGTCGCCGCCGAAGACGTGCGGATGCCGCGACACCATCTTCGCGGTCATGTGCGCCGCGACGTCGTCGATGTCGAAGTCCTCGCCGGGCGTGTGCGCGGCGATGTCGGCGTGGAACAGCACCTGGTAGAGCACGTCGCCGAGCTCCTCGATCATCTCGTCGCGGTCACCCGACTCGATGGCGTCGATGAGCTCCCAGCTCTCCTCGACGAGGTACTGCACGAGGCTCTCGTGCGTCTGGTCGGCGTCCCAGGGGCAGCCGCCGGGCGCACGCAGCAGCGCGACGGTGCGGATGAGCTCGCCGAGTGACGTGGCATCCGTCGGCCCTGCGGCGGCCGGATCGGTTGTGATGGCCTGCGCCCGGTTGCGGATGTCGCCCACGCTCGCTCCCTCCGACGGCTGCCGCATCCCGGCGCGCCGTCCCAGCCATGCTAGGCGCTGCGTCCGGGTGCCTCGATAGGATTGGCGGCGGAGTGCCGGGAAGTCTGGTCGGCCGACGTCGAACGTCGTCGCCCCCATCCGCGCCCGGCGCGTCGCACTGCACGCACTGCACCGCCGTGGCACCGAGACTTCCCGACAGGAGTCCCATGAACGTCCTCCGCTCCGAGCGATTCGCCGCCGCGCTGCTCCTCGTCGCGGCCGTGCTCGGCCTCGTCATCGCCAACCTCCCGTTCAGCCCAGCCGCGGTCGACCTGAAGAACGCGCACCTCGAGATCCCATGGCTCGGACTCGACCTGTCGACGGGCCACTGGGTCAGCGACGGGCTGCTGGCCATCTTCTTCTTCATCGTCGCCGTCGAACTCAAGCGCGAGCTCGTCATCGGCGAGCTCAACAGCCTGTCGAAGGCGCTGCTGCCCGCGATCGCGGCGGTCGGCGGGGTCGTGGTCCCGGCCGGCATCTTCATCGCGTTCACCGCGGGCACCGACACGGTCGACGGCTGGCCGATCCCGACGGCCACCGACATCGCCTTCGCGCTCGGCGTGCTCGCCGTCTTCGGACGGTTCCTGCCCACCCGCGTGCGCGTGTTCCTGCTCGCGCTCGCCGTGCTCGACGACCTCATCGCGATCCTCATCATCGCGTTCTTCTTCACGACCGATGCCGACCTGGCCGCGCTCGGCTTCGGCGTCATCGCGATCACGCTGTTCGGCATGGTCTCGAGGCTCATGAAGCCGCGGTCGAGCTGGATCCTGTCGCGCCGGCCGCAGTGGCCGGTCATGGCGCTGCTGATCGTGCTGGGAGTGCTCGCCTGGTACTTCGTCTACCAGTCGGGCGTGCACGCGACGATCGCGGGCGTCGCGCTGGGCCTCGTGATGGCCCGGCGCCCGGCCGGCCGCGCCGCCCACGCGCTCGAGCCGTGGTCGAACGGCGTCATCCTCCCGCTGTTCGCGTTCACCGCGGCGATGGTGCCCGTGCCGCAGGTGTCGCCGAGCGAGCTCGATCCGGCGTTCTGGGGCATCCTCGTCGGGCTCCCGGTCGGCAAGATCGTGGGCATCACGCTCGCGGGGCTCCTCGGCGGCCTCGTCGCGCGCCAGAAGCCGGGCACCACGACGCCCCTGACGCTGGGCGACCTCGTGGTCGTGGGCGCCCTCGGCGGCATCGGGTTCACGGTGTCGCTGCTCATGAACGAGCTCGCCTTCGCCGGCATCGAGGGCGTCGCCGATGAGGGCACCCTCGCGGTGCTCCTCGGGTCGGGCATCGCGATCGTGCTGTCGGCGGTGTTCGTCACGATCCGCTCCCGGCAGTACCGGCGGCGCGGCAGCAGCAGGGCGCGCAACCCCGCACCGGCCATGATCTCGGCGGAGTCGCGGGCGAACA
>NZ_WJSP02000509.1 GCF_009720255.1 Agromyces humi
GCCGCAGGTGACCGATCCCGCGCCGGTCGCCGCCGCGCCCCAGCCGCTCGCACTGCCCGGGTTCGGCACCTACGCGGTCGGCGCGGTCGGCTTCGACGGACTGCTCGCCGCCGGCTCCGAACAGCAGCCCATGCCGATGGCGAGCATCGCCAAGGTCATCACGGCGCTCGTGGTGCTCGACGCGCATCCGGTCGCCGCTGGGGAGGGCGGCCCCGACATCGCCTACACCGAGGACGACGTCGACATCTACTGGGACCAGGTCGCGCAGAACTCCTCGGTCGCCCCGGTCGTCGCGGGGTCGACGCTGACCCTTCGCGAGAGCCTCGAGGCGATGCTGCTGCCGTCGGGCGGCAACTACTCGATCTCGATCGCCAACTGGGCGTTCGGCTCGGTCGACGGCTACCTGAGCGCGGCCCGCACCTGGCTCGACGCGCACGGGCTCGTGAACACGCGCCTCGTCGACACGAGCGGGCTCTCGCTCGATGACGTGAGCACGGCCGCCGAGATCGTCGAGCTCGGCAAGCTCGCCCTCGCCGACCCGACCGTCGCCGAGATCGTCGCCCTGCCCTCCGTGGACGTGCCCGAGATCGGCAAGCTGAAGAACTCCAACAAGCTCCTCGGCTCCCACGGGGTCGACGGCATCAAGACCGGCACGACGGATGACGCGGCGAACCTGCTGTTCTCAGCGGACTACCCCGTCGGCTCCACGAGCGTGACGGTCGTGGGCGTGCTGCTCGGCGGTGAGACGCACGCCGTGCTCAACGAGGCGATCGCCGCGCTGCTCGACTCCGTCGCGCCCGGCTTCCACGAGGTGTCGCCGCTCCAGGCGAACGAGGTGCTGGCCGAGTACGACACGCCGTGGGGCGACACGGCGCGCGCCCGCACGACCGACGGCGCCACCGTCGTCGTCTGGAACGACACGCCCGTCGACGTGGAGGTGCGCGCCGACCCGCTCACGCTGGCGAGCCGGGGCGACGAGGTCGGCACGGCCGTGGTGCACGCCGGCTCGCAGGAGATCAGCGTGCCCCTCGTGCTCGACGCCTCCCTCGAGGACCCGGGCGCCTGGTGGCGGCTCTCCAACCCGGGCGCGCTCGACGCGCCCGAGCCAGCTCAGTCGGGCAGCGAGTAGGGACCGGCATCCGGTCGCTTCGCCGAGATGAAGTCGCCCGACGACTGGTGGCGGATGCGGCGGAGCACCCACGGCACGAGGTACGCGCGCGCCCAAGACAGGTCGTCGACCCTCGCCTGGCGCCACGTGCTCGCCGGCAGCGGCTCGGGCTTCATCGGCTCCAGCTCGTTGTCGACGTTGAGTGCGGCGAGCACCATGCGCGCGACCGTGTGGTGGCCGAGCGAGTTGAGGTGCAGGCGGTCGGGCGCCCACATGCGCTGGTCCTGGATCTCGGTCAGCGCCCACTGGTCGGCGACGATGCAGTCGTAGCGCTTCGCGATGGTGCGCAGGTTCTCGTTGTAGATCGCCACCTTGCCCCGGATGCCGCGGAAGACGGGGGAGAAGCCCACGTCGACGCCCGTGAAGATGACGACGGTGGCGCGGTCGCGTGAGAGCCGCTCGATCGCGTACTCGAAGCGCGCGGCGATCTCGTCGGGGTCGGTGCGGGGCCGGATGACGTCGTTGCCGCCCGCGGAGATCGTGATGAGGTCGGGCCGCAGCGCGAGGGCCGGCTCGAGCTGCTCGTCGATGATCTGCTGGATCAGCTTGCCGCGCACCGCGAGGTTCGCGTATGCGAAGTCGTCGGCGCCCTGCGACAGCACCTCGGCGACGCGATCCGCCCAGCCGCGGTGGCCGCCGGGCACATCGGGCTCGGGGTCGCCGATGCCCTCGGTGAAGGAGTCGCCGAGGGCGACGTAGCGCGACCAGGGATGCTGCTGGGTGACCATCCCCCCATTGTGCCAAGTCGCCGGGTTCGAGGATGTCGGGCGGCTCCGCTACCCTCGGATCCAGTGAGCACAGCGACCCCTTCCGGCCATCAGCCGGGCACCTCGGCCGCCGAGCATCTCCCGCCGTCGTTTCCCGAGCGGGCCGCCTGGGGCACCGCCAGCAAGCTCCGGGCGTGGCAGGCCGACGCCCTCGAGCAGTACCTCGCCGACCTGCCGCGCGATTTCCTCGCCGCGGCGCGCTCTCGTACCGCATCGAACTCCTCGACATCAACCACGGCCACCGTCGACGACCGCTCCACCACGTACGACA
>NZ_WJSP02000051.1 GCF_009720255.1 Agromyces humi
CACGAGCGCGGGCAGCGGCGCGAGCAGCCGGGCTGCGGCGCCCGCGCGGTCTTTCCACCATCCGTCGGGGCGCGAGCCCATGACGTTGGCCACGTCGATCACGAGGGTCACGCGCCCGCGTTCACCTCGGCCGGCTCCCACGCGAACCCGTCGGGGTCGGTGAGGGCGCGGCTCCCGCCACCGATGACGATGCGGTGCGATCCGCTGCCCTCGGGCGCGACGCCGGCCGACTTGGCGAGCGCGCGGCGCTTGTAGAGCCCCAGTGAGATCGGGCTCGTGGGCATGTCGAAGTCGACGTAGGAGCCGAAGCTCTTGCCCACCTTCAGGCCGAGGTCGGCGTAGAACTTCTTGCTCGCGCCCACGTCCTCGACGCCGAGCAGCAGCACGACGGATTCGATGTCGCGACTGGCCGGGCCGGTGTCCTTCTTCGACGAGGTCGCGAGGTTCCAGATGGACCCGTCGGGTGCCTGCACGACTCCGCCGAAGCCCCACATGGACTTGGCGGCCGGCTTGTGCACCGTGGCGCCCGCCGCGATCGCCGACTCGTAGAAGCTGAGGGCATCGGCGGGCTGCGCCACGGTGATCGACAGGGTGTATCCGCGGAAGCCGGTCGTCGGGGCATCCGATGCCCGGAACCGGATGCGGTCGCCGAGCCCGAAGGCGGCGTCGGAGAAGCGCTGGGCGGCCGCGATGTCGGCCACCTCGAGGGTGATGAAGTCGATGGTGTTCATGACCAACACGCTACGGATGCCGCCCACTCGGCTGCTTCTTCGTTCCTGCTCGATCGCCCTCGGCGCCACTATCCTGACGGCGTGACGTCATCGCCTCCCACCGCGCGCGGCCCCCTGCGAGTCATCCTGCTCGTCGTCTGGGCCGTCGTCGCGCTCGCGGCGGCCGTCGGCGTGCTGTTCGGCGCGCTCACCGCGGCGCTCAACGGCGCGGGCTTCGACACGACCGTGTCGGGTTCGACGCCGCTCTTCATCCTGTGCCTGCTGGCGAGCGTCGCGGCGGGCGTGTGCGGCATCCTGCTCGGCGGCCGGTGGTGGACCGCCCCGCTCGTGGCCGCGCCCGCCCTGCTGTTCGCCGCAAGCTGGCTGTTCGGCGGCCAGTGGGTGTCGACGCCGCTCACCGCGAGTCCGATCGTCACGGCCGTCGGCGTGGTGTGCGTGCTCGTGTTGCCGAGGCGCCGCGCCGCCGCCGCCGGCTGATCCGTCAGAGCCGCGCCGGGAAGGTCAGCATCACGACGAATCCGGCGAGGGCGACCAGTGCGGCGAGCCCCAGCATGATCCACGCCGCGACGTGATGGATGTCGCGCTGCGCCATCGCGGTGAGGAACAGCACGAGGGCGAACAGCACCGTCAGCAGTGAGTAGTTGTCGCCCCGCTCGGTGTCCTCGAGTGCGTCGGCGAAGCGCGCCTCGGCGTAGGCGGAGCGTTCGGCGCTCTCCTCGGTGCCCGGCGGCACGTACTCGGCCATCGCGAAGGGGCCCGGCTCGGCCTCGTCGTCGGCCTGCCAGGCGTCGAAGGCGACCCGGAAGTGCGGCGTGAAGCGAGCCTGGATCTGGTCGGCGAGCGCGGTGTCACCCTGCGCGTTGGCGGTGACCCATTCGGCATAGATGATCAGGTCCACCACGCGGGCCTCCCGGGCCTCGCCGTCGGCATCCGTCGCCTCCACACGGGCAGCGGATGCCTCGGCGAACGCGATCGCCCGCTCCCCGCTCCACTTCGACGCCTGGAAGCCGCACCAGGCGGTGAGGATCGCTGTCACCGACAGCATCGCCACGGCGACGATCTCGATGAACGGCCGGTGCCGCCACCGGGAGACACGCGCCGGCGCCGGGGCGGGCGCGGCGGGCGGCGGCCCGGCGGGCGCGGAGGTCGTCGACTCGTCGCTCATGGCCGCCCTTCGTCGCATCCGACACGGATGCTGCTCACACTGGCACAGCCGTGCGTGTCGCTGCCACCCGCCCGCCGTCGAGGCGGCGGATCAGCCTCGCTCGTCGTCGCAGCAGCATCCGTCGTGGTCGCGGTCGGTACCGCGCGTCGGATCCTTCGGCACCTGCCCCGGCTCGCGACGATCGACCGGCCGCCCGGCGAGCACCCATCGCGCCCACGCCGCGACCGCCTCCGATGGGTCGGCCGCCAACGTGTCGAGCAGTTCGTTCGCCCGCTCGCCGAGCGCCTCGAGCGCGGTGATGCGCGCGGAGTCGTGTTCGACGACCGCCGTCGCCACGTCGAACAGGCGACGGACCGCTCGGTCGTCGTCGATCTGGGCGAGTGCGTGCAGCGCCTGCACCCGCACGAGGGCCGTCTCACCCCGGAACCGTTGTGCGGTCGCGAGGAGCAGGAGGTCGAGGTCGTCGCGATCGAAGCGCGACGGACGCCCGTCGACCGCACAGGTCGCATCGAGGAGTCGTTCGTCGAGCTTGCGCCGCGCCACGATCGTCGTGAATCCGTCGATGTCGACGTATCGCGACGGACGCGTGCGACCTCCGACGGGCTCGGGAATGAAGTGCTCGGGAGGAAGCAGTGCGAGGTCGGCCATGGGATTCCCCTATTCGAAGACGACGTACCCGTGCGGGAACATCGTGCGGTACTGGTTGTAATCGAGGTCGGGCCCGCGGACTCCGGTGTTCGACCTCATGAGGTTGTTCGTCGTCTCGAGGTGCTCCAGGCCCAGGTAATGCCCGACCTCGTGGCCGATGAGCTGCGCGAGGGTGGCCACATCGAGCCGCGCCGCGCCCGAGGCATCCGTGTACCCGGTCTTCTCGACGGCCACGCCGTCTTTTCGGCCGCCCTTCGACGCCGGCCCGGGGATGTCGCCGGCGTAGCCGTTGAACCCCGACCACTGGAAGTCCTGCACCACGAACACGTCGACGAAGTCGTTGCGGCACGACCAGTCCTCGAGCATGTCGCGGAACTCGTCCTCGCTGTTCGTGATCGTGTACGCGCCGGCGGTCGCGGCATCGATGAGTCGCCGGTCCACCCCGCGCAACGTGATGTCACGCCGTTCGTAGATCTGGCGCATCTGGTCGACGGCCGCGTAGAGGTCGGTGTGCTCCGAGGAGCTGAACGTGCCGACCTTGATGATGTTGACGCCGTAGGCCAGCATGACCCGCGCGGTGATCTGCGCATTCAGCACCCGACCGTCGGATGCCGACATCGTGATCGAGATCGCCATGTCCTCCTTGCGGGCATACGTGTCGAAGATGCCCGACCCGCGCGGTGAGCTGAACCAGGCGGTGCCCCGCCACACGCCGAACGCGGACACGCTGATGCCCGACCAGTCGAACGAGCCCGACTCGACGCGTCGCCCGGCTCCCACCGCGCCGTCCCAGAACTCCCAGGTGACGCGGCGGTTCATCGAGACCGCGCGAGCGTCGCCGTTGGAGATGGTGAACTCCACCTCGGTGAGGAACGTGTCGGATGCCGGGAGGTAGTCGCCGCGGGCGCTCCAGCTGCCGGTGACGCGAGCACCAGCCGGGCCGAGCGAGAGCGCGAGCGGGTTCGCGGGGAGCACGTACGCGCCCCACCGGTAGACCGAGGTGGCGCCGTCCTCGCGGGCGAGGGTCACGACGAACTCCGCCGGGCCGACCGGCAGCGTCTGCTCCTCGTCGAACTCGATGGTCGCGAGGTCGTCGTCCCCGCGGGCCTGCACCTCGGCCTCGACGACGAACGGATCGCCCGCCCACGAGACCTCCACGGATGCCACGACGACCCGGGCGTCGGCCGCATTCTGGAACTCGACCAACAGGGTGAACGGGGTGCCGCTCCAGATCGGGCCCTTTGCGGAGACCCGGGAGATGTGCACGGGCCGTTCCTCCTCGAGGGAGGTGCGCGCGTACACGAGCCGTGCGTCGGGAATGAGGTCGGGGTGCTCGCGCAGCACGTCGGTCGCGCGGCCACTCCGCAGGATCTCGACGACCTCGGGGTTCACCCCGAACTGCCGCACGAGTTCGTCGCGATCGACGTCGACCAATGCCCGCAAGGGGAAGGGTTCGGAGCCGAACTCGGCGTACTCGTCGGCCGGCCTGGCGGCGACGGCGCGGAATCGCGAGACGGACGTGTTCGACATGGTGGCTCCGATCGACGGGTGACGGCCACGCTAGCCCCGCCGAGGAATACTCACGTCAGTGCGGACCCTGAAGGGTCTGGAGTGCGGCGCTCGAGTCGCGCGATGTTCATGGCAGCGTCGGCTGCGTCGACCATTCCCCGTCGATGAACCAATGATCCTGCCACTCGCTCGACGGGATCGCGGTCGCGACCCCGATCGAGTCGCCCTTCACGACCAGCTGCTGCGGATCCGCTCCCGCACTCCACGTGATCCCGACGTTCCATCGACAGAAGCACGCCTGCTCGTCGCCCTCCCCCGCCTTGTTGATGGAGATGTCGAACACCTCGGGATCGTCCTTGGCCACCTGGTAGGGGAATTGCAGCTCGGGGTCGGTCAGCTCGAGCACCGGTGGCCGAGTGGCGAAGTTCGCCCCGAGCGATGAGACGTCCATCTCGCCTCCGATGGGGAGGCACTCGTTGACGATGACCAAGTCCTCGTCGGGCGTGAGCAGTTCGAAATCGACCACGTCGATCGAGTGGATGACGACGGTCTCGTCGCCGTTCCCGTGCAGGGTGAGTTCGAGCCGTCGCGTGGTGGCCGGAAGGCCGCCGTGCTCGACGACCCATTCGCCGTCGACTTCGGCGAGCTGGGCGGGGAAGCCGTCGTGGACCTCGACGACCGGAACGTCGTCGAGGAGCGACGCGGGCAGGGCGTAGGTGTCGCACTCGCTTCCGGAATCATCCACGTATGCCTCAAGCGCGCTCTCCTCGAACGGGCCGTCGAGGATCGGGGACACGCGCGAGAAGAGCCAGGCGCCGAATGCCGCGAGGAACGCGGCGGCCACGGCCCCTGCGGCGATCACCCACCATCGCTTCTTCGGCTCGGCGGCAGTCGCGGGCTTCACCGGATGCTCCGGGTTCGATCCGTCCTGGGTCTCCATCGCGCTCCCCAGCTCCGATGAACGTGTTCCCCAGAGTACCGTCGCCCTCGCGCGGCGCGCCCGTGGGGAGGATGCTGAGTGCATGAACGACCGTGAGAAATTCCTGACCTGGGTGCACACCTCGCTCGCCGAGGCCGAACGAGCCCAGTTCGACGGCGACGACGGCCCGAGACGGGCGATCTGGTCGCGCGAGGAGCCGGTGAGCGTCCTCGGCGCGTGGCGCAACGCGACGAGCCGTGACGAACTCGTGGAGGCCTTCGAGGTGCTCTCGTCGAGCTTCTCGAACTGCACCGCCTACTCGTTCGACCTGATCACGTTCGACCTGATCGGCGACATGGCGTACACCGTCGGCTACGAGCGCATCTCGGCGTCGATGGACGGCAAGCCCCGCAGCTTCACGCTGCGCGCCACCCAGGTCTATCGTCGCGAGGACGGCGAGTGGCGGGTCGTGCACCGCCACGCCGACGCCGTCGGGTAGCCGCCGCCGGCGGCAGCGTGGTGGTCGGGCCGCTGAACGACGTGGGCCTGGCCCTCGAGTGAGGACCGGGCCTTCGATCATTCTGTTCCCGGCGGACCGGCACTTCGGTACTTCGGCACTTCGGCACCGACTTCGCGGTCGACGGGGCGTCACCAGCCGGTGCCGAGGACGAGCACGACCAGCGCGATGGCACCGACGAGGATCGCCCGCCACTTCGTGACTCCTCGCACGATCACCGCGAGACGTGCGCCGACGCGCGTCACGAAGGGTTCACGGTGGAACGAGGGCGGGGCCCGCGCGCGATCATCATGGAAAGAACGGAACAGCGGGAGGGGCATTCGAGGGACGCGGAGCGATGTGCTCCAGGAGCGCGACCAGGAATCCCGCCGCCCTGACGCGTTCGATGGGATCGGGCACCCAGTACACCGCCGCGGCCACGTCGTCGACCAGGCCGCCCAGGTCGCGTTCGCTGGTGAGCCGGAGCGAGATCACGTCGTGACCGGCCTCGTCGAGGATGTGACGTGCCGCGCGGAGCACATCCCGCTCTTCCCACCCCTCCGGCTTGGCGGTTCGGGACGCGCGGAGGATCCGAGCGCCGTCAGCGATGGACTGCAGGACGTCGGGCTTCAGCCGCGTTGTCGCCCGAACCGAGTCGAGTACGTCCTCGGTGATCATTCCCGGATCCGCGAGCGGCCGTGCCGCCGGGACCTTGAGCATCGGCCTGAATCGATCGATCTGCCACGCCCCGTCGATGGCTGAGAGCGCGAGGCTTCGCATTCCGTCTTCGTGGCCCAGCAGTCGCAGCTCGGGATCCTTGAACGTCCAATCACGCCAGTACGGATTGAACTTCGCGTAGTCGACCAGGTCGACGATCGCGCCGCTGAGCTGACTGCGCTCATCCGCGTCACCGGTGTGGAAGTAGCGATGGGCCAGTGCACACGCGAAGTAGAACTTCATATCCTGGTCCACCGAATCCGATGCGCGGGTCCCCCAGTCGGCGAGCCGCAGTGCTGCGTCGAAGGTGTACTCCGGCTCCGCCCATGCGGCGAGCACGTCGTCATCCATTGCCGCGACCATCTGCAGCCGGCCGATCTCCGGCCGTTCGTCGATCTCCCGTTCGGCGTCGATCCGAGCCAACGTGTCGACGAACCTGGCCAAGACGATCCCAACGCGCTGACGGCGTTCCTCGACGGACGGCTCGCGGCCCTCTCCCGACGCGAGCGTCCCGTCGCTCGCAAGCGTCAACGCGATCCAATTGCTCACCGACCCGAGGTACCAATCCATGAGTCGCAGCATCATCAGCGGAGGCTCGGGCTGGTCGAAGTCCTTGTTCGCCGGACGGGCTTCCGTCCCATCCGCCGGTCGCTGGTGCCAGAGGCTTCCAGGTACGCCGATGACATCCGGCTCACCGCAGAGCCGCGCCGCCACGTCGATCATCGGCTCGAGTCGGTCCATCCGTTCCCACAACATGGCGGCGTCGGTCTCGTCGTCGAATGCGTCGGTCACCTCCTCGCACTCGGCCACGAGGTTGGTGGGCTCCTCGGCCAGTGCTCGCTCGATGTAGATCCGGCGCTCCTCATCGACCGTCTGCATGGCGAGGCTCACGTATGCCGCCGACCGCCAGGTCTCGACTCCGTAGAACCCCTTGATGTCGTAGTACTTCGCGGCGACGCCCATCGCCGCGAAACTGGCACCCATGCTCAGCAGCTTGCGGTGATTGTCCTGTGCGGCGTCGCCGAACTGGAGCTGCAGCGACACCTCATCGATCTGGTGGCCGTTCCGTCGAAGCGTTGCCGACGCGTTCAGCCCGTCGAGCAGGGTGACCTGGACCAGCCACGGCGACACGTTGAAGAACAGCTGGTAGAACCACGCGACGAGGACGGCGACACCATTGCCAGTGCGATCGGCGACCTTGATGACATCGCCGAGATCGGCCCGATTGTTCCGGTTCGCGCGCGCTGCGCTGTGCGTCGCGCCTTCCCGGTGGGCACTGTTGATCTGCGTCAGCACGTCGATGGCCCACGCGTCGTTGGCGCTTCCGTCGGGTTGCAGTACCTTCGCGTCGACACGCGGTGCCGTCGCGAACCCGAATGAGAGGAGCACCGAGCCGGCAAGACCGACGATCACCGCGACGAGAGCGATCGAGATCGCGACTCCCTCGACCGGTGCCTCGTCGCGCCAACGACCGATGTCGTACGCCAGTGCCGCGACAACCCCGGCCACGACGACCACCGCGAGTCCTCGCCTCTTCATGCGCCCCGGGAAGGTGCTCGAGCTTCGGAGGTCCGCGAACCACGGAAGCAACACCAGCAATCTCGCGATGACCGCGAGTGCGGCCACGACCCAGGTCGCGTGGATCGCCCACTCGAAGAGCCCCGCGACCACCGATTCAGCGGCCTCGGGCGTGCCGGCTTCCGCCGGAACTGAGTAATTCTCCACAATGACTCCTGTAGCTCATGTTGCCACGGGCAGCCGAGCGCGGATCCGGGTGATCCCCGAGATCTCGACGATCATCTCGTGCATGCCACTTCGGCACATCGGCACCGACCGGAAGAGCAGATGACCCGGTGCACCTAGCGGGCGAAGTTGCCCTCACCGCATGGCGGGTTCATGCTCCAGTCCGGCACGGCCACGACGTACTGCCGGCAGATGTCTCCGCCGAGGTAGACCGTGCCGTACTGAGCCTCGTCGCGTTCGAGCTCGATCGACATGACGGTGAACGGCCCATCCTGGCCAAGGACCTGCACCTGCCGCTCGGCGTCCGCTTCCCGAACGGTCAGCTCCAGTTGCACCTGGCAGATCGATCCGCTGAAGTCGGGCACGAGGTGCACGACGAGTGGGACCTCCTCGTCCTTCGCGAGCGTGATCGTGCGCTCGGGGAAGTAGTCCTGCTGCTGGCCGGTCTGGTCCTCGAGGTAGGCCTTCGACGGCCCTTGACCGACGAGGATGTTCACGACCTCTGAATCGGCCCCGGCGCCCCGGCCCGCTTGCATCCGCACGAGCGTGCCTCGCGCGATCGGATCGCAGTCCTCTGTCGAGGTCAGGTCGGTGATGCGAACCGGATCGGGACGATTCCCGGTCAGGTACAGCGTGACGGTCTGCGCACCCGCGACGTTGCCATGCTCGTGCTGCTCGAGCCAGACGACCTGCTCCTCCATCGGAAGGCCGGAGAGTTCGGCGAGCTCGTCGTCCGACATCGTCGCCTCGGGCGGCAGGACGACGTCGTCGGCCCGGGCTTCAACGTCGACGCGAACCTCAACCGGCTCTCCCTGGGTGCCCACGACGTTCGCGAACCATCCGAATCCCTGGGTGAGCGTTCCGGCGAGGACGGTCGCGAGTGCCGCCGCGACGACGCCTCCGACCCACACGCCCGCTCGGCGCCACACCGGTCGCGGATTCGTCGTCCTGCTGGTCTCGTTCGGCTGCTTGCGCTCGCCCTGGTCTGCTGACATGGCTTGCATCTCACGGTTGGCTCCATGCTAAACCCGAGCATGTCTCACGTTATCGGTGTTCGCCCTGAAGCGAGCTCAGTGGGCACGACGAAGGCCCGGTCCTCACGATGAGAACCGGGCCTTCGGTGCGCCGTCGAGCGGATGTCGCGTGCCGAGCGGATGCCGCGTGGCAGCCGTTACGCCGCCAGCGGCACCTGCACCGTGGCGCGCGGCACGGGCGTCACGACGAACGAGCCGTCGGCGGCATCCACGTGCACGCCCTCGCCGTCGCCCAGCGCGCCCGAGACGAACAGGTCGCTGATGCGGTCGTCGATCTCGCGCTGGATCACGCGGCGCAGCGGGCGGGCACCGTACTCGGGCTCGTAGCCGCGCTCCGCGAGGAGCGCCACCGCGGCATCCGTCACCTCGAAGGTGACCTCACGCGCTGCGAGCCGCCGCTCGGTCGCACCGAGCATGAGCCGCACGATCTGAGCGAGCTCGGTCTCGCCGAGCTTCTGGAACAGCACGATCTCGTCGATGCGGTTCAGGAACTCGGGCCGCATGGCCTCGCGCACCTTGCCCATGACGCGCTGGCGCACGTCGTCCTGCGACGAGAAGCCCGAGCCATCAGCGGAGGCCACGAACCCGAGCGCACCCGAGCGCGACGCGAGGAACTCCGAACCGAGGTTCGAGGTCATCACGATCACCGTGTTGCGGAAGTCGACCGTGCGACCCTGGCCGTCGGTGAGGCGTCCGTCGTCGAGCACCTGCAGCAGCAGGTTGAACACGTCGGGGTGCGCCTTCTCGATCTCGTCGAACAGCACGATCGAGTACGGGTTGCGCCGCACGCGCTCGGTGAGCTGCCCGGCCTCGTCGTAGCCGACGTATCCGGGAGGGGCGCCGACGAGTCGCGACACGGTGTGCCGCTCGCCGAACTCGCTCATGTCGAAGCGCACGATCGCGCCCTCGTCGTCGAACAGCGACGACGCCAGCGCACGCGCCAGCTCGGTCTTGCCGACACCCGTCGGGCCGAGGAACAGGAACGAACCCACAGGCCGCTTCGCGTCGCCCATGCCGGTGCGGCTGCGGCGCACGGCCTTGGCGACCGCGGTGACCGCGTCGTCCTGGCCGATGACGCGCGCGTGCAGCTCGCCCTCGAGGTCGCCGAGGCGCTCGCGCTCGCTCTCGGTGAGGCGGTTCACCGGGATCCCGGTGGCCCGCGAGATCACGGCAGCGATCTCGGCCTCGTCGATCACGGTCGAGCGGTCGGCAGGGTCAGCGGATGCCGCGGCGCGGCCGGAGGCCGTCACCTCGTCGAGCTTCGCCTGCACCTTCGAGATCTCGTCGCGGATGCGTGAGGCCTCCTCGTAGTGCTCGGCGCCGACGGCGGCGTTCTTGTCCGCCTCGAGGTCGGCGAGCCGCGCAATGAGCGCGGACACATCCGTCTTCACGCCGAGCCGCAGGCGCAGCCGCGCCCCGGCCTGGTCGATGAGGTCGATGGCCTTGTCGGGAAGGACCCGGTCGGTGAGATACCTGGCCGAGAGCTCAACGGACGCCCGCAGCGCGGCATCCGTGTACTCGACGCCGTGGTGCTCCTCGTAGGCGGGCTTGAGCCCGTGCAGGATGAGCACGGCGTCCTCGATCGAGGGCTCGCCGACCTTCACCGGCTGGAACCGGCGCTCGAGCGCGGGGTCCTTCTCGATGGTGCGGTACTCCTTGAGCGTGGTCGCACCCACGAGGTGCAGCTCACCGCGCGCGAGGCGCGGCTTCAGGATGTTGCCCGCGTCGGTGCCGCCGTCGCCCGAGCCGCCCGCCCCGACCACGGTGTGGATCTCATCGATGAACACGATGAACTCGCCCTTGTTCTGGGCGATCTCCTCCATGGTCTTGGTGAGGCGCTCCTCGAAGTCGCCGCGGTAGCGGGTGCCGGCGAGCATGCCTGGCAGGTCGAGCGAGATCACGCGCTTGCCGAGCAGGGCCTCGGGCACCGACTCCTCGACGATCGCGCGGGCGAGGCCCTCGACGATCGCGGTCTTGCCGACGCCGGCCTCACCGATCAGCACCGGGTTGTTCTTGGTGCGACGGCTGAGGATCTCGATGGTCTGCTCGATCTCGTCGACGCGTCCGATCACGGGGTCGAGCTCGCCGTTCTCGGCGAGCGCGGTGAGGTCGGTGCCGAACTTCTCGAGCATCGGAGTCGCGGATGCCGCGGAGCCGGTGCCTGCGGCATCCGTCTGCTGCTCGGTGCCGGGCTCGCCCATGACCGTGTCGCGCACGCTCTGGGTGAGCGCCTCGGCGGTGACGCCGGCGCGCGCGAGCACCTGGCCGGCGGGGGCGTCCTGCCCGAGCACGAGCGCGAAGAAGAGGTGCTCGGGGTCGATGTACGTCGAGCCGGCCGAGCGCGCCACCTGGTAGCTGTGGAACAGCGCGCGGCTCGCGCTCGGCGTGATCGTGGCCGCGTTGATGTCAGCGGTGTCGGATGCTGCGGGCAGGCGTGCCTCGGTCGCCGTGATGATGCGCTCGGGGGCGACGCCGATGCGGCTGATCGCCTGCTTGACCGCATCGTCCTCGACGATCACGCGCAGGATGTGCAGCGCGTCGAGCTCGGTCTGGCCGCGCTCGAGCGCGAAGCGTCCTGCCTGCTGCAGGATGCCTTGCGTGCGGGCGGTCAGGAACCGGCTGAGGTCGATCGACCGAGCCTGTCGCGCCTGCTCTCCCGCAAGGTACCGGCTGAGGAACTCGTCGAACGAGCTCGCGCCGGCTTCGGGGTTGAAGTCTTCGGGCACCAATCCTCCTGGGAACTTGAGTTGGGTACGCTCAAGTTCAACGCGGAGGGGGCGCCGGTATTCCCGTGGCGGATGCCTGTAGAGGCAGCTGAGTCGAAGCAGCCGCAACCCGTCCGTTCAATTCAGTCGACGACCCCGGGGAAGGTTTCAGCGGCCTCTACTAGAACGGGCTTCATTGCAGACAGCACCGCGATGAATTGATTCCACTCAGTCTCCGAGAGCGGAAACGATCCCGTGATCTGAACGGGCGGCTTCCCATGAAGTGCAACGGGGATCGGATAGGTCTGCAGGGCGGAAGCCGACAGTTGACCTTCACCCGCGAGATGAGATGACAGTTGGGGCAGTGTGTTCGGCGAGGAGATATGGTCGTCGACTGCTGGCGAGGAGAGTTCTTCCGAATCGGTGCTCTCACCCTCCTGCGAGGGAACCGAACCCGTTTCCGGCGACTCTTCGCGACCAAGTCCTGCGAACCTGATGGTCTCCCGATACTCGCGCACGAAGTCGCGGGCGCCTGAATCCGTGAAATCTCTGTCTTCCCGAAGCTCCCAGACCCAAGTCTCATCTGTCGGCAGCGCGAGACGATACTTCCGCCACATTTCTGAGTGGATGGGCGGCAGGAGCGCCGCCTTCTGTATTGCAGCCTGGCGTTCGTCGGGATCTGGGTGTTCCAATATTCGACGGGCAGCCTCGGTGACCTGAATCTTGCGTGCACGCCCTGAGCCGGAATCGACGATCAACCCGTACTTCTTCAGCGCCGAAACGATCAGGTTTGTACGCCCGTTGGGTCCTTTGTAGCCCCAGTGCCGGACAGCCGTTTCAATCGGTGCGGCGTGCAGGCCCTCGGCCTTGTAGAGCAGTTTGAGTCTCTCCAATGCCTCTCGCAGGCTCAGCGAGGGGTACGAAGGACTTCGCCTCGGGGGCGTACTCACTCGAGGTGCAGCGTCACTCATGGTGGACCTCCTTGACATAAGGATAAGGTTCGTCCCACCCGAGGTCAAGGCGAGCTATACTTTGCCTCATAGTTGTGCTATAATCAGGAGTGGAAAAAGCTTTGGCCTGACTCCGCTGGAACGGCGTCAGGCCAACGCCGGCCCGAAGGCGCGACGAGATGACTTTGGTTGGTCATCCATAGCGTAGCGAAGAAACCTGAGACAGAGCGTCTCGCTTCCTCCCTCGGGCACGAGTCAGAAGGGAGGGCGCCATGCCCTCAATCACCAATCACTACGGGATCTTCGGGCCCGTTCCCTTCGTCGACGTGGAGATCACGGCCGACAACCGCCTGTACATCGATCCGCATGCGATCCGCCTGAGCAGGTCACCCGGGCCGTTCGTGAATGAGGCGCTCGAATGCACCGACACCTTCCTGCATGAGGTCACCTCGTGTGTGATCGACGGTCCGGCTCATCACCCTCGCGGCGAAGGCCTGCTCCAGCACTTCGTCGAGCCATGGGAGACCCGGCTGGGGATGTCTGAGCAGGGGTTCCACGGCCATGGTGGCGCAGAAACCGTAGGTAGCTGGATCTGGAGGACTCTGCTCGACGACGTGGAAGCGCTCGTTCGCGTCGGTATCCTGCGGCAACTGGAAGACCTGCCACTCTTCGTCGATGGAATTGACCGAGACATCACCTCGGATCTCACGACCCGCATCGTCTTCCATCCTCTGGCCAAGTTCACTGAGGCGATGATCGATGAGTACCCCGAGTTCACTGCCGGCAGTCACGTGGTCAGGCAATACCGGAAGCAGGTCTGGAATCCCGCCCTTCGGGAGTGGGATGAGGCAGTGGTGACGCTCCCTGTGGTTGACGGGAAGCCGGTGCTGTTGGTGCCGAGAGAGTGGGCGCGGTCAACGCTCCTTATGTCCGCGGGTCGCTTCTACGAGACGAGCGTGCTCTCGTTCGCACAGCTGGAGCAGGCCGTGATCTCCTCTAAGGGCAAGCTCCTCAAGACGCCCAAGGACCTGCTCAAGGCCCAACCAGGACTCGGCCGCGGGCGTAAGACGAACCTCCGCGTCACCCTCCGAGCGTTCGAGAACGAACAGGACCTTCTCGCGCAGTTCAAGGCCTTCGTCGCGTCGCGCTACGAAGGCATGGACGGAACCGACGTGACTGCCGCCTAGTTGGAACGGGTGCCGCCATCACGCCCGATCGGCGGCGCCCTTTCTCACTCGACTGATGGCTTCATCGCAACGCTCGTGGCTGGACGAACGGCGCGGTCCACGAGTGAGCCGATCGCCAGGGCTTTTGGGTTATCGTGCGCACCCAAAGCTCGGGCTGACATCGGCGCTCGCCTCAGCTGCTCGCTACTTACCTTCGTGCCATCCCGTGGCCCAAGATCCGATGAACGAGGCTAAGCCTCGATGACATACCGACCGGCGAAATGACAGTGGTCTCTGGCAAGGTCCCTGTAGGCGGGGACGCAGGCTATAGAACAACACTGTCCGACTCGTCATACCGAATGGCTATACACGCACCCAAAGGAGTCCCCGATGCCCAAGCAAGACAACGTGATTCACATTGACAAGAACGTGTACAAGGTAGAAGAGGAGGAGCTGACGGGCTCGGGACTGCGCGCGTTGCCCGAGCCCGATATCGCCAGCAACTATGAGCTCGTTCTTCAGGTGCCCGGCGGTGACGACCGGCAGATCGCGGACGATGAGATCGTCGTGCTCGAGAACGGAATGCACTTCTTCAGCGTTCCGAAGAACCTCGACGCGGGTGGCCGATAGTCAATGCTGGAGCAGGAGGATCGGGACTGGCTGGCCGAGCGCGGCCTTGACTTTGAGATCGCCGAAGAGGGCGCCTATACCAATCTCATTCTCCGAGACTTTGTGCTCCCAGCCGGGTTCGACCGAGAGAAGATCGACCTGCTCGTCCGCCTACCCGCGGGATTCCCGGACACGGCGCCAGACATGTTCTGGGTCAATCCTCAGGTCCGCTTGACGAAGACTGGCGCATTCCCGCGTGCAGCGGACGTGATGGAAACGGTCGGCGGCCGGCAATGGCAGCGGTTCAGCCGCCACTTCTCGGGCTCACCTTGGCGCCCTGGGATCGATTCGCTTCCATCTTGGATTCTGTGCATCCGATCACTGCTTGAGCAGGATGCTGCGGCATGACGGCAACGCTGGCATTCACACAGGCTGCTTGGGATGGCTTGCGGGCGACCCTCGACGCTGACGTCGAGACCGCATGCGTGCTGCTTGCTCGATCGGTAGGAGATCTCACGGGGGACATCACCCTCCTAGTCCGCGACATCGTCACCGTCCCCCACGCGGCGTACGAGATTCGAACGGGCGATCACCTGTCGATAACGTCGTCCGGTTGGTTGCCTGCGTTCGCGCGTGCAGATGCTGAGGAGTGCGTGCCACTTTTCATGCATACTCATCCCGGCTCGCGTGCTGAGCACTCCGCCCTGGACCTCGCCCTCGACGACGCGCTTGCCCGTGTTGCCGATGTGCGGCTAGCTCGAGGAGCCTACGGCTCTTTCGTGCTCGGCGGTAGTTCTGACAAGCCCACTTTTGCCGGACGCCTGACCGCGCGAGGAGACCATTGGACGAGCCTCGATCGTGTCCGTGTAGTGGGACACCGTCTTACCCTGTATGCGCGAGACGGGGTCGCGCCACTGCCGGTGTTCGACCGGCAGGTTCGTGCGTTCGGCGACGAGGGCCAGAAATTGCTCGGTCAACTACGCGTCGGCGTCGTGGGCGCAGGAGGCACTGGCTCTGCGGCCGTCGAGCAACTCGTTCGGCTGGGAGTTGGGAGCGTGGTCGTGGTCGATCCGCAGACGCTGGCTGACACCAACGTCACGCGCGTGTACGGCTCGACGCTTGCAGACGTAAGTCGCCCAAAGGTTGATATCGCCGCTGAACATACCGCATCTATCGGGTTGGACGCTTCGATAGTTGCGGTGCAAGGAAGTATCCTTCACCAGGAAACGATCATGGCCCTCCGCCATTGTGACGTCGTGCTTGGCTGCACCGACGATCACGCGGGACGTCTCGTCCTGACAAGGCTCCCCCAAGCCCTGCTACAGCTTCTGATCGACTGCGGAGTCGTGCTGGACTCGCGCGCCGGGTCGCTCTTCGATATCTTCGCACGCGTCTCGGTCGTCACGCCCACCACGGCTTGCCTGGTCTGCATGGGGGACGTCGATCCGGACAAGGCGCGTCTCGAGGCGCTCAGCGACGAGGAACGACAAAGCCTTATCCGTCAGGGTTACGCCCCAGAGCT
>NZ_WJSP02000510.1 GCF_009720255.1 Agromyces humi
TCGCGGCGCTCACCGCGCCGACGCTCGCGATCAGCGGGGAGCACGACGCGGTGACGACCCCGGCCTCGATGCAGGACCTCGCCGACGACATCCCCGGCGCGCGGCACGTCGCCCTCGACGGCGCGTCGCACCTCGCCGTGCTCGAGGAGCCCGCGAGCGCCGCCGAGCTCATCGCCGAGCACCTCGACGCCGTCGAGCGGGCGGACGCGGCATCCGTCACCCGTGACCGAGGCATGCGCGTGCGCCGCGCGGTGCTCGGCGACGCGCACGTCGACCGCGCCATCGCGACCACGACCCCGGAGACGGCGGCGTTCCAGGACTTCGCGACCCGCACCGCCTGGGGCGACATCTGGGCGCGGCCCGGGCTCTCCCGCCGGGAGCGGTCGATCGCCACGCTGGCCAGCCTCACGACCGGCGGCCACGGAAACGAGATCGCGATGCACGTGCGCGCCGCCGTGCGCAACGGACTGACGCGCGACGAGATCGCCGAGGTGCTGCTCCACACCGCGCTCTACGCCGGCCTGCCCGCGTCGAACGAGGCCCTCGCGATCATGCGCGACGTGTTCGCCGAGCAGGACGCCACGACCACCCCCGAGACGAACGACTGAACACCGGAGCATCCATGGACAAGACCTCAGCGACCGCCGACGAGGCCGTCGCCGACATCCCCTCTGGGGCGTCGCTCGCCGTCGGCGGCTTCGGCCTGTCGGGCGTGCCGATCACCATCATCCGGGCGCTGCTCGCCCGCGGCGTTGGCGACCTCGAGGTCGTCTCGAACAACTGCGGCGTCGACGGGTGGGGGCTCGGCGAACTGCTGGCGGCCGGACGCATCCGCAAGGTCATCGCCAGCTACATCGGCGAGAACCGGGAGTTCGCCCGGCAGTACCTCTCGGGCGAGGTGGAGGTCGAGCTGACCCCGCAGGGCACGCTGGCCGAGCGCCTGCGCGCCGGTGGGGTCGGCATCCCGGCGTTCTACACGGCGACGGGCGCCGGCACGGCCGTCTCCGAGGGCGGGATGCCGCTGCGCTACGCCCCCGACGGCAGCGTCGCGCTCACCAGTGCGCCGAAGGAGCTGCGCCCGTTCGACACGTTCGGCGCCCCCCGCGAGTACGTGCTCGAGCAGGCGATCCGCGCCGACTACGGGCTCGTGCGCGCCGCCGTGGGCGACCGGCACGGCAACCTGCGGTTCGAGAAGTCGGCGCGGAACTTCAACCCGCTCGCCGGCATGGCGGGCCGCATCACCATCGCAGAGGTCGACGAGCTCGTCGAGCCGGGCGTGCTCGGTCCCGACGACATCCACCTGCCCGGCATCTACGTCGACCGGGTGATCGTGCTCACGGCCGAGCAGTCCGCCGACCTGCCGATCGAGAAGGTCACCGTGCGGCCCCGGCCCGCGGCATCCGGAACCGCCACCGACCAGGCCGCCACCGACCAAGCCGCCACCGACCAGGCCGAGGAGGCCCGCTGATGCCACTCACCCGCGACGAGATGGCCGCCCGCGCCGCCCGCGAGCTCGAGGACGGCACCTACGTGAACCTCGGCATCGGCCTGCCCACGCTCATCCCGAACCACCTGCCCGAGGGCGTCGAGGTGGTGCTGCACTCCGAGAACGGCATCCTCGGCGTCGGCCCCTACCCGTGGGAGGGCGAGGAGGACCCCAAGCTCATCAATGCCGGCAAGGAGACCGTGACGGTGCTGCCCGGCGCCGCCTACTTCGACTCGGCGGCGAGCTTCGGCATGATCCGCGGCGGACGCATCACGACCGCGGTGCTCGGGGCCATGCAGGTCTCGATGCACGGCGACATCGCCAACTGGGCCGTGCCCGGCAAGATGGTGAAGGGCATGGGCGGCGCGATGGACCTCGTCAACGGCGCCGAGCACGTCATCGTGGTCATGGAGCACGTCGCGAAGGACGGCTCGGCGAAGATCGTCCAGCAGTGCACACTGCCGCTCACCGGAAGGGCCTGCGTCGACCGCATCATCACCGACCTGGCCGTGTTCGACGTGACCGCCGACGGGCTCGCGCTCGTCGAGCTGGCGCCCGACGTGACGATCGAGCAGGTGACGGATGCCACGGGCGCGCCGTTCTCCGTGTCGCCGACGCTCGGCGCGGCCGCCTGATGGCCGAGCTGCGCGAGGTCGTCGTGTGCGCGCCGCTGCGCACGCCGGTCGGAC
>NZ_WJSP02000511.1 GCF_009720255.1 Agromyces humi
TCTGGCAGAGTTGGGCGGCGCGGATCGCGGCGACATAGCCGCCCGCAAGCCATCCTCCCGCACACGGCCGACGGGGAGTGCGACGACCCCGATCGTGACGGAGGTCGCGGCCTCGAGCGCACGGAGCTCCTCGGATGCCCGGCCGTGGTCGGCCCGCACGCCGGGGACGGCGTTCCCCGGCGGCGCTGAGGCCCACGCCGGCGGCGCTGCCAGCACGGTGGACGCGATGCCTGCTGCTCCCGCTGCGCCCCCGAGGGCGAGCAACGAACGCCGGGACAGGGATGCGGATTCACGCGATGAACTCATGGATCGCAGTCTTCCGATGCGCGACCGATGCTGGCAAAGCACCGAACCGGGCTATTCATGCAAGGATCGCATGCATGGCGCGCAACTTCGACCTCCTGTCGGCGTGCGAGGCCTTCGTCTCGGTGGCCGAGCACGAGAGCTTCACGGCCGGAGCCGTCGGGGCCGGAGTGACGCAGTCCGTGGCGAGCCGGCGCATCGCCGCCCTCGAAGCGCACCTCGGCGGTCGCCTTGGCCGGTCACCCTCTCAGGAAGTGGGACTTGCCCGACCCGTTCGAGCCCAGGACCGCGACCCGGTCGCCGTACCAGACCTCCAGGTCGAACGGGCGCATGAGCCCGGTCAGCTCGAGGGCCTCGCACACGACCGCGCGCTTGCCGGTGCGGGCGCCCCGCAGCCGCATCGACACCTCGTGCGCGGGCGGGCGCTCCTCGGGCGGCCCGGCCTCCTCGAACTTCCGGAGGCGCGTCACCGCGGCCTGGTAGCGGGACGCCATGCCGTCGTTGTAGGTGGCCTTCACCTTGAGCGTCGCCACGAGCTGCTTCAGCGCCGCGTGCTGCTCGTCCCACCGCCGTCGCAGCTCGTCGAGCCGCTCGAAGCGCTCCTCCCGCGCCCGGTGGTAGCCCTCGAAGCTCCCGCCGTGCACCCATGCGGTGTTCCCGGCGGCGCCGAGCTCGAGCGTGACGATGCGGTCGGCGGCGCGGGCGAGCAGCTCCCGGTCGTGCGAGACGAGCAGCACCGTCTTCTGCGTCGCGCGCAGCTCGCCCTCGAGCCAGCGCTTGCCGGGCACGTCGAGCGAGTTGTCGGGCTCATCGAGCAGCAGCACCCGCTCGGGCCCGCGCAGCAGCGCCTCGAGGGCGAGTCGCTTCTGCTCCCCGCCCGACAGCGTCGAGAGGTCGCGCCACTTCGCCCGCTCGAACGGGAGGCCGAGCGCGGCCGTCGTGCAGTGGTCCCAGACGACCTCCTGCTCGTAGCCGCCGGCCTCCGCGTACTCGGCGAGCGCGGTGGCGTAGCGCATCTGCGCGGCGGTGTCGTCGCGTTCGATGAGCACATTTTCGGATGCCTCGAGCTCGAGCGCCGCATCGCGCACCCGCTTCGGCGCCACCGAGACGAGCAGCCCGGCCACCGTGTGCGCGGCGCCCGGCGCCGTCTGTCCCGTGCCGACGAACTGGTCCATCACGCCGAGGCCGCCGTCGACCTGCACGCTGCCCTCGTCGGGCCGCAGCTCCCCGCGGATGATGCGCAGCAGGGTCGACTTGCCCGCACCGTTCGCGCCGATGAGCGCGGTCGTGCGCCCCTCGGTCACGCGGAAGGCGAGGTCGGCGAGCAGCGGCCGGCCGTCGGGGAGCGAGAAGGAGACGCCGTTGACGTCGATGAATCCCATGGGAGTGTCCGTTCGATTCGCGGCATCCGCCACGGCGCCCGAGGGCAGCCGATCAGACTATCGCCACGCGGCATCCGTCGCCACCTCATCCGCTTCGTGCGGCAAGCTGGAGGCATGCAACGCGTCGCCGCCGAACCGCTCGATGTCCTTCGCACCCGCACGAGCGCGAAGTGGCGCTCCTACCCCGACGACGTGCTGCCCCTCCCCGTCGCCGAGATGGACTACCCGCTGGCCGAGCCGATCGCCAGGGCACTGCACGCCGCCGTCGACCGCTCCGATACGGGCTACGTCGCGAGCAGTCGCCCCGTCGCCGAGGCCTTCCAGGGCTTCGCCGCCGCACGGCTCGGCTGGGACGTCGACCCGGCGCGCGTCACCTGCACCGCCGACGTGAGCCTCGGCAACGTCGAGGTGCTCCGCCGCGTCACGCGGCCCGGCGACGGCGTCATCATCACGCCGCCGGTCTACCACCCGTTCTTCGACCTGCTGCC
>NZ_WJSP02000512.1 GCF_009720255.1 Agromyces humi
GATCCTGCCGTCGACGGCCTCGACGCGGAGCGCCAGCGGATCCTCGACCGGACTGATCGCGGTGACGAGCTCCGAGCCCTCGAAGTGCAGCGATTGGAGGTTGCCGACCGCGTACCCGGTCGCCAGCTCGCCGCTGAGCAGCGACGCGTGGAAGAGCGGCTGGCGCTGGTCCTCGGCGTCGTAGTGCGGACAGAAGCTGCCGTGCAGGAAGCCCAGGCCCTCGGGGAGCACCTGCAGGGTCGGCCCGTAGCTGTCGGTGGTACCGCCCTCGAACCAGCAGATGCCCCCGGCGCTGCCTCCGGTGAACACGACGTTCGACGCCGGGTCCTCCCACAGCTCGCGCATGATCTCATCGAGGCCCTGCCGCTTCCAGACGTCGAGCATGTTGGCGGTGTTGCCCCCGCCGACGTGGATGACGTCGAAGCCCTTCACGAAGCCCTCGAGGTCGTCGACCGCGCGGTGGAACAGCGGCAGGTGGTGGGGTGCGCACCGGTCCGAGTCGTAGGTCGTGTAGAAACTCACGATGTACGCCGTGTCGTCGCCGGTCGCAGTGCCGACGAACAGCACCCGCGGGCGCTCCTTGCCGGTGAGCTTCAGGATGTAGTCGTGCGTCGGATCGTTCCGCCGCTCCATCATGGCCTTGCCGGCCCCGGTCGCCACCACGTGCGCCATCGGTCCCCCCTCGTCGCGATGCTGCTCTCCCCGCGACACACGCTATCGTCCGTCGCGGCGAGGTGTCGAGCGAGACGCGCGGGTATCGTGCGCAGACGAAAGGGCCGCTCCGCGGGGTGTCCCTCCCCCGCGCAGCGGCCCTGCTCCCGGACGTGCCGGGATGTCGCGGACGCCCTAGACGGTGCGCGCGAACGTCTCGCGGTGGCGGCGGCCGTAGCCGTCGCGCGACGAGACGACGATGGAGCCGGCGATGCCGGCGACGGAGATGACACCGAGGATGGCGAGGAGCGTGAACACGTGGGTTCCTTTCGAAGAAGAGGTGGCTCGTCGAGCGACGGATGCGCCGTTGCACGTGTTCGACTTCCCAATTCTCGCGCGCGAGACCATGCAGCACAAGCGCACAATACTTCAATGACGATGTAGTCTGGCTACATGGACGTTCGCCGCCTCGACCTGCTCAGGGAGCTCGCCGAACGCGGCAGCGTCACCGCCGTCGCCGAGGCCACCGGGCGCACGCCGTCGGCCGTCTCGCAGCAGCTCAAGGTGCTCGAACGCGAGGCCGGGATGCCGCTCACCGAGCGGAGCGGCCGGGGCCTGGTGCTCACCAGCGCCGGGCACGCGCTGGCCCGCAGCGCCGCCGATGTCGCCATCGCGCTCGAACGCGCCTCGGCCCTGTGGGACGAGTTCCGCAACCACCCGAGCGGCGAGGTCAGCCTCCTCACCTTCCCGACGGTCGGCGCGACCCTGCTGCCCAGCGTGCTGAGCGACCTCTCCCAGGTCGCGGGGCTCGTGGTGCGCTGCACCGACCTCGACCCCGAGCTGGCCGAATTCCCCGACCTCACGTCCGACTACGACATCGTGCTGGCGCACACGATGCCCGGGGTGCTGCCCTGGGGCGGCCGAGGCCTCAAGGCGGTGCCGCTGCTCACCGAGCCCCTCGACATCGGCGTGCCCGCCGACCACCGGCTCGCGAACCGGTCGCACGTGACGCCCGCCGATCTCGTCGACGAGACCTGGCTCGGCGTGCCGCCCGGCTTCCCGTTCGAGCGCATCCTCCATGCGATCGAGCAGGAGGGCGGCAAGCGGGTGCAGGTCAGCCAGCGCTTCAGCGACATGCGCATCATGGAGGCGTTCATCGAGGCCGGCCTCGGCATCGCGTTCGTTCCGCGGTTCACGTCGGGCACAGTGCCGCCCGGCATCGTGCTCAAGCCGATCCGCGGCGTCGCGTCCGCCCGGCAGATCGTGGCCCTGGTGCGGCCGGATGTCGCGGAGCGCCTCGCCGTGCGCACGGTGCTCGACGTGCTCGTGGCGCGGGCTTCCCGGCTGGAGCAGGCGTACGGGCACCCCTCACGCGGCCGCCCCGATCAGTGAGGCCCCTGATGCCCCTGAGCTCGGCATGCGGTACATTCCGACCCATGTCGAAGCGCCGCGCCGCCGCCCTCGTCCTGTCCCTGGCTGCGATCGGGGTGCTCGCCGCGTGCGCGGGCGGCCCCGG
>NZ_WJSP02000513.1 GCF_009720255.1 Agromyces humi
GGACGCGGCGTCGCCCGGTACCTGGCCACCGTCCCCGACGAGGCGGGCGTGCAGGCCGTCGTCGACCACGTGCTCGCCGACGCCGGCGTCGAACCCGTCGTCGCGGGCCTACCCGAGCACGTCGAGGCGGCGCGTCGCGGTGCACTCGTGACCGTCATCAACCACGGCACCGATCCGGTCGACGTCGCCGTGCTGGGCACCGACGCCGTGTCGGGCGAGCAGGTCGACGGCGTGCGCCTCGGCGCCCACGAGTGGGCCATGGTGGTCGGGCGATGACGGCGAACTCCTCAGGGGGTTACGATGCACGCGAGGGCGGAGGAGGTGGTGGCATGCGCGCCGTCATCCTCAGCGGGTCCGGCCGGTACGCCGATCCGTGGCACCGCTTCGCGGAGACCAGCGCCGCGCTCGCGGGAATCATCGGCGGCGCGGGCTACCACGTCGAGGTCAGCGACGACCTGCTCGGCGGGCTCTTCGGCGGCGGCCGGTTCGGGCAGCCGAGCGGCGGCTACCGCGGCTTCGGCGGTCCGTCGCGCGGGCGCGACGTGACGGCCTCGACGACCCTCGACTTCATCACGGCCACCAAGGGCGAGCAGATCACGCTCGAGACCTCGGATGGCAAGCCGATCACGGTGCGCATCCCGGCGGGCGTGGCCGACGGACAGAAGATCAAGCTTCGCGGCAAGGGGCACCCGTCGCCCGACGGCGGCGAGCCCGGCGACCTGATCCTCACCGTGCACGTGCGCAAGCACCCCGTGTTCGAACGCGACGGCCTCAACCTGCGCGTCAACGTGCCCGTCACGTTCACCGAGGCGACGCTCGGCGCCACCATCCAGGTGCCGACGCTCGGTGGCGAGCCCGTGAAGCTCCGGGTCGCGCCCGGCACGCCCAGCGGACGGGTGCTGCGCGTCAAGGGCCGCGGCGTGCAGACCTCGAAGGGCACGGGCGACCTCCTCGCGGTCGTGCAGGTGGCCGTGCCGTCGCACCTCTCGAAGGAGGCCGAGGAGAAGCTCAAGGAGTTCGCGGCGCTCCTGCCCGACGAGAACCCGCGCGACGACCTGCTCGCCAAGGCACGGGCGCAGCGCTAGGCCATGGCCGTGAGCATGGACGAGACCAGCCCCCTCTTCGTGATCTCCATCGCGGCGGAGCTGGCCGGCATGCACCCGCAGACGCTGCGGCAGTACGACCGCCTGGGCCTCGTGTCGCCCACCCGCACCGCCGGCAAGTCCCGCCGCTACTCGATGCGCGACGTCGCGCAGCTGCGTGAGATCGCCCAGCTGTCGAGCGAGGGCGTGAGTCTCGAGGGCATCCGACGCGTGCTCGACCTCGAGGACGAGGTGACGATGCTGCGCGACCGCGTGCGGGAGCTCGAGGGGATGCTCGCCGACGAGCTGCTCAATCGACCCGGGCGCCGCGTCTTCGCCGCGGGGTCGGCGGGCGACATCGTGTCGCTGCGCGCCGGCACGCGGGTGCGCCGCGAGAACGCCGTCGTCGTGTGGCGGCCGCTCGAGCGCGGCTAGTCGCACGCACGACGCCCACGGGCTCGCGTCGGCTCAGCGCCCCCAGGCGGACGCCGGCGCCTCGATGACCTCGTACGGGCGCGAACTCCAGTGGGTGCCGTAGCCGTAGTGGCTCGACGCCCACGCCGAGGCCCAGATGGCCTGCGCCGTCGCATCCGCCGAGTCGCCGCGCGCGAGTGCCGCATCGACCGCGGGGTAGCGGCCCGACTGCAGGTTCTGCGCCGCGTAGAACGCCGCCTCGATGAGGCTCGGGTAGCTGCCGAGGCCCGATCCGCCGCCCGAGCCCTGCCCGTTGTTCAGCGGGTTGTTGCGGTTCCACCAGTTGTCGGCGCCGTTCTCCTGGCGCATCCACCGCATCATGAACGTGACGTTCTCCTCGGTGACCGGCCAGTCGCCCTCGATGAGCACGAGCTTGGCCCAGTCGAGGTTCGTGCCGCCCTCGACGAGCGTCTGCGATCCGGTGGTCGTGACGTAGGACTCGTGCGACACCGTCGGCGCCGCGATGTCGGCGGCGACGTCGAACGTCTGGGTATCGCCGCCGAGGGTGTCGGATGCCGCGGAGGGCGCCGTGATCGCCGCGGGCTGGGGCGCGAGCGCGAAGGTCAGGGCGAGCCCGAGCACCGCGACGGATGCCGCGAGCGGCGCGAG
>NZ_WJSP02000514.1 GCF_009720255.1 Agromyces humi
GGGCCGTCGTGGCGCTCGTCCGCAGCTCCCGGCTGGCCAGCGCCGTGCGCGAGGGGATCCCCGGTTCGGCGCACCTCGGCGGCACCGAGGTGATGGAGGTCCGGTCGCGGCTGCAGGCCGTGGTGCGCTTCGCGTAACGCGCTCGACTCGACCGCGACCGCTCGGGCGGTGTTGGATGGGATGGTGCCCGAGCTCGATACCGACGCCCACCTGTCCGACTTCGCCGACTTCATCCGCGACTCGCCCTCGTCGTACCACGCCGCCGCGTCGGTCGCCGATCGGCTCGAGGCCGCCGGGTTCGAGCGACTCGACGAGCGCGACGAGTGGCCGACCGGGCCGGGTCGCCGCGTCGTCGTGCGCGACGGTGCCGTCATCGCGTGGGTGCAGCCCGCCGGGGCGACGCCGAGGACGCCGTTCCGGATCCTCGGCGCGCACACGGATTCGCCGTCGTTCAAGCTGAAGCCCGGTGCCTCGACCAGCTCGGAGGGGCTGCTGCAGGCCGGGGTGGAGGTGTACGGCGGCCCGCTGCTGAACTCCTGGCTCGACCGCGAGCTCGAGTTCGCCGGGCGGCTCGTGACGACCGACGGCGTGCAGCATCTGGTGCGCACCGGACCGATGCTGCGCATCCCGCAGCTCGCCATCCACCTCGACCGCGACGTGAACAAGGGCCTCACCCTCGACCGCCAGCGTCACCTGCAGCCGATCTGGGGATCGGCGCCCGGGCCCGACCTCGTCGCGCACCTCGCGGGCCTGGCCGGGGTCGACGCCGACGACGTCGCCGGTCACGACGTGCTCATGGCCGACACGGCCGCCCCCGCACGGTTCGGGCGCGAGGGCGAGCTCTTCGCCGCGGGCCGGATGGACAACCTCAGCTCGGTGCACGCCGGCCTCGTGGCACTGCTGGTCGCGCCCGACGACGCGGCGCACGTCAGCGTGCTCGCCGCGTTCGATCACGAGGAGCTCGGTTCGGAGTCGCGCTCGGGCGCCAGCGGGCCCTTCCTCGAGGATGTGCTCGCCCGCGTGGCGGCAGGGCTCGGCGCCGACGCCGGCGACCGTCGTCGCGCCTTCGCCGACTCGTGGCTGCTCTCCTCCGACGCCGGGCACGCCGTGCACCCGAACTACCCCGAGAAGCACGACCCGAACAATCGTCCGGTGCTCGGCGGCGGTCCCCTGCTGAAGCTCAACGCGAACCAGCGCTACGCCACCGACGGCGTCGGCTCGGCGATGTGGGCGCGCGCCTGCCGTCAGGCCGGCGTCACGGCGCAGCCGTTCGTCTCCAACAACACCATCCCGTGCGGCAGCACCATCGGGCCTCTCAGCGCGACCCGGCTCGGCATCCGCACGGTCGACGTGGGCACGCCGCTGCTCTCGATGCACTCCGCCCGCGAGCTCGCGCACGTCGACGACCTCGTCGCGCTCGCCGCGGCGATCACCGCGTTCTTCTCGCCCGAAGGCGACTGACGCGTCGCCCGCCGACGACGCTGGCCGGATGTCGCGGCACGACGGCGCGATTTCACGCGTGGGCGCGCGGGCGGCGGTGCGAGGGTGAAGGCATGACCGACACCACCGTCACCGCATCCGCCCTCTTCGAGCACGTCGCCCCACAGGCCGACGCGGTCGCGCACTTCCGTGGCCGACTCGGCTTCGAGTCGGATGTCTCGGATGTCGCGGCCGCACTCCGCGCCGGCGATCCCGGGTTCGTGCTCGTCGACACCCGCAGCGACGAGTCCTGGGCCCAAGGACACGTGCCGGGCGCGATCCACCTGCCGGGTCGGCGGATCGCAGCGGAGGCTGCCGAGCGGATCCCGGCCGGCACCCCGGTCGTCGTGTACTGCTGGGGACCGGGATGCAACGGCGCGACGCGTGCGGCGCTCGAGTTCGCCCTGCTCGGGCATCCCGTCAAGGAGATGCTCGGCGGCTTCGAGTACTGGGTGCGCGAGGGCTTCGCGTTCGACACCGCCGACGGGCTCGCGCAGCGGCCGGCGGACGCCCTCACGAACGTCGCCGCGACGGGCCTCTACTCGCTGACCCACCTCACCGGGCGGAAACGGAACGTCGACCGGAAGATCATCGTGATGACGGTGGAGGCCAACAAAGCCACCTTCATCGTCACGGTGATCTCCGTCGCCGTTTCCATCGTC
>NZ_WJSP02000515.1 GCF_009720255.1 Agromyces humi
CGCCGGCGATGAGCAGCGCCATCGCGGCCGCGAGGAATCCGCCCGGCTCGACGCCCGTGGCCGGGAGCGCGGAGCTCGACGACGAGGCCGGCACCACCGTGGGCGGCGTCGTCGACGGCGGTGCCGCGTTGCAGTTCGGCGTCGGCGGCGGGTAGACCGCCACGGCGTCGTTCGACGGGTTGATCCGGATCTCGACGACGGCCTCGGCACGCAGGTCGTAGAACGGCGCGCTCGGGTCGAGGACCCAGGTGCCGTCGGCGAGGAGCGTCCATCCGGGCCAGTCGATCGGGTTGCCGGAGGCGTCGACCTCGGCACCCGGCCAGAGCTGCTCGCCGGAGATCGTCTGACCGCTCGACCATCCGCCCGGGTACGGGACGGAGTCGACCTGCGAGGCGCCGTCGGCGAGGATCGCCGCGACGTCGCTCGCCGGGATCGACGGGTCACGGTCCGCGAACGCGGCCGGGGTCCACCAGATCAGCACGATCGGGTTGGCCGCCGGGTCGTCGACGTTGTAGGGAGTGATCGAGTAGGTGAACCACGGAGTGTCGTTCACGCACTGCGCCATGGCGGTCAGGCCGATCGACTTCACCGGCGTGGTCGCGTCGTCGCAGTTGTCGGACTCGTCGGCTTCGTAGCCGATGAGGTCTCCGCTCTCGTCGTCCGCCTCGTAGGGCTCACTGGCCACGCAGGCACCGTTGACGAGGTCGGGGATCGGCCCGGTGCCGGGCTGGGCGAGCTCGCCGACGGTCACGTCGAACGTGATCGTGATCACGTCACCCGGATCGATCCACCCGTTGTGCTGCACCGTCATGATGCCGTCCTCCACCTCGACCGGATCCCACTCGCCGGGGTTCGGGGAGATGACCGCCGACCCCTCGACGTAGGTGACGCCGTCGGGCAGCTGGTCGGTGACGAGGCTGCGGAACGCCGGGAACTCGCCCTCGTTGGTGATCGTGAGCGTGTAGGTGATCACGTCGCCCTCACCGGAGTCGACCGGCTCGTCGTCCTCGGTCGCGGCGTCCTTCACCAGCACGAGGTTCACGTCGCCGACCGGGTGGTCGACCACGCATGGGTCGTCCTCCTCGAGTACGGGGCACTCGCCGTCGCCCGTCGGCTCGACCACATTGTGGAGGAGCTGGCCCGATGCGTCGGCGTCGACGGTGACCAAGTAGCTGACGGTCGCGCTGGCCCCCGGCGGCAGGTCGGGGATCGCCCAGGTGAGCACGCCGTCGACCGGGCCCGTGAGTCCAGCGGGCAGCGGCAGGCCGAGCGTCGCATTGTCGATGACGTCCGTGACGTCGTCGAGCGCGACGGCTCCGGTGACGAGGACCTGCGACGTGTTGGTCGCGGTCAGCATGTACGTCACGGTGGATCCGGCGGGCACGGTGGCGCCGTCAACGGGGTCGGAGCTCTTCTCGAGTTCCCAGAACGGCACCGGGCACGCCGTGAGCGTCACGGTCCTCGTGAGGTCCGTCTCGGGGTCGGCGCCGACGCGGTGGAGCACCACGTCGTAGTCGCCCGGCGGCAGCGGATCGAAGGTGCCGCTGAGGGATCCGCTGTCGGCCTCGAACGTGAGCGACCCGACGACCTCGGTGGTGCCTGCGACGTACACGGTCAACTCGTAGTCGAACGAGATCGCGAGACCTGACAGGTCGTACTCGATGGTCCGCCCCTCCGTCACCACGGACGGGCACGGCGCGACCGAGAGCAGCACGCCGACCGGGGGCAGGTTGCAGTCGTTCTCGAAGATCGGCAGCAGGTCGAGGTTCAAGCCCGGGAAGTGGTGCTGCCCACCATCCTTATCGAAGTAGTCGAACTCGGGGATGATGTCGCCGAAGTCCTGGTGCATCGAGTGCGCGTGGTCGGGGTCGTACTCGTCGTTCGGATCGCCGTTCGGGTCGATGATCGAGCGAACGCTCGGGCTGATCGCCACGTACGGATTCGTGGCACTCGCCGTCGCGTGGCAGATGTCGACGTGGTCGTTCCACTCGGGGATCGTCGTGACGGGCGGCCCGCCGGCGCTGTCCGCCAGGCGCGCGGCCTGCGGGGCGGCTTCATCGGAGAGCGTCGCCGCGGAGTCGGACCCGTCGGAAGGTGTCGCAGCGGGGCCCTGCTCCGCGGGGGGTGGCGACTCCTGGG
>NZ_WJSP02000516.1 GCF_009720255.1 Agromyces humi
CGTAGAGCTCCTTGCCGCCGTGCCCGCCCGGCTCGATCACCGACCGGATCACCTGCACGCGCGATTCGGAGCGCGGCGAGAGCAGGCGCTCCTCGGTGTCGACACCGCCGAGGTTGATCCGCGGGCCGTCGGCCCGAGCACGAGGTGGTCGAGCTTCGGCGGCAAGCCCGGGCCCGCGGCATCCGTCGCCACGTCGTGCCAGATCGTGTAGGCGATGCCGAGCGTCGACAGCGCGCGGGCCGTCGCCTCCTCGACGAGGGCGTCGGCGAGGATGTGCCGGATGTCGCGTGGCGCACCGCGCACGAGCGCGGGGTCGTACGGGTCGGGCACCTCGACGCCGCGACCGACCCACTCGCGGATGCGATCGAGGTAGCGCTCGCGGGTGAGCCCACCGGGGTGGCCGTACGACCGGGCGAGCGGACGCGAGTCGCGCGGCCGGCGCGGCGCCGTCGGCGCCCAGGCCTCCCGCGTCGGCGCGGCGTTCGCCCCCGACATCCCGCGATCGAAGGCGGCCCTGGCGTCGGGCGTGCCGACGAGGACCCATGCCCGCTGCACCGCGTCGAACCGGGCGGTGTCGCCCCCGGTGTCGGGGTGGGCGCGGCGCAGCGCGCGACGATAGGCGAGGCGGAGGGCAGCGGCATCCGCGTCGGCGGAGACGCCGAGCACCTCGTACGGGGAGTCGGAGAGCGGACTGTCGGCCATGGGCTCGCTTTCGGTTTGCGTCCACGAGAATACCCCCGACGCGCCGGGTGTTCGCCGAGTCGCCGCGTCGGGCATCGGCGTGCCGGTCACTCGGCCGGCAGCAGCAGCATCCCGTCGTCGATGAGCGCGCGGACGGCGGGCAGCAACTCGGCCGCGAGGGCTGCCTCGTCCACGTCGAGGAGTTGCGCCAGGGCGGCGATGATCGCGCCGGCCGCGAGCTCGCCGTCGGATGCACCGACCAGCGCCGCGAGACCGGTGTCGAGGCTGATGGTGCGTCCGAAGCCGCCGCCCTGGCGCAGCAGCATGGCCGTCGGATCGGCATCGCCGGGCCAGTAGTGCCGTTCCTCGGTCACGTCGCCGGCGACCGTCAGCCGCAGGGCGGCGAGTCCCGAGTCGTCGAGGGCTGCCTGGCGGTCGTGCGCGTCGAGGCAGGCCGCGAGGTGCGTGCCGAGCCCGCCGTCATGGCTGCCGAGCGGGCCGTGCAGCCGCTCGGTGCGCGCCAGCCGCGGGGTGGCGGGCCCCGTCGCGGAGCCGGCGGCGGCCGGGTCGGCGTCGCCTCCGGCCTCGGGCGATGATGACGCTTCCGGATGCCGCAGCAGCACGTAGCCGAAGCCGACCTCCCGCACGCCGCGCCGCTCGAAGTCGTCGAGCCACGCGTCGTAGAGCCGGTCGAACTCGGCCGTGCCGGGCCGGGTGCCGCCATCGCGGATCCAGGTCTCCGCGTACTCCGTCACCTGCTGCAGCTCGCGCTCGACGATCCAGTACTCGAGTGGGCCGGCCCAGTCGCGCACGCGCTCGAGTCCGTCCCGGCCGGCGTCGTCGCCACCGGCCCTCTCGCCGTACTCCCAGTTGCCGAGCAGCTGCGCGATGCCGCCCGGCTGGAGGTGGTCGGCGGCGCCGCGCAGCACGGCCTCGACGATCCCGTCGCCGATCATCCCGCCGTCGCGGTACTCGTACTCGGGCACTCCGGTCGCCCTCGGCGTGATCACGAACGGCGGGTTGGACACGATGCGGTCGAAGCGCTCCCCCGCGACCGGATCGTAGAGGCTGCCGAGGCGGAACTCCACGCCCTCGATGCCGTTGAGCTCGACGTTGAGCCGCGCGAGGGCGAGCGCCCGCTCGGAGATGTCGGTGGCGACCACCCGGTCGGCGAACCGCGACGCGTGCATGGCCTGGATGCCGCACCCCGTGCCGAGATCCAGCACCGTTCGCGCGTGCTGCGGGAGCATCAGCCCCGACAGCGTCATCGACGCGCCGCCGACGCCGAGCACGTGCTGCTCGCCGAGCGCGTGCCCGAGCGCGACCTCGCCGAGGTCCGACACGATCCACCACTGCCCCTCGCCGAACGCGTCGGTGAACGCGTACGGCCGCACGTCGAGCAGCGCGCGAACGGATGCCGCTCGCCCGCCCTCCCGGCCGCCCGTCGCCGCCG
>NZ_WJSP02000517.1 GCF_009720255.1 Agromyces humi
GCAACGACGGGTCGCTCGTGTCGAAGGCGGGCTACGACGCCATGCTGCGCCCGCTCACCGCCGGCCTGCCGAAGCTCGAGCCGTACCCCGAGTCGCGCGGCCAGGACTGGGGCTTCACCTGGAACCTACGCGCACGCTCGGGGCTGGCCGATCCCCGTCGGCGGCAGCCAGGCCATCGTCGACGCCCTCGCCGAGGACCTGCTGGCGCACGGCGGGCGGATCACCACGGACGCCGACGTGACGGCGCTCAGCGAACTGCCATCCGCCCGCGCCATCCTCATGGACGTGACCCCGCGAGCACTCCTCCGACTCGCCGGGCGCAGCGTGCCCGACGCCTACGCGCGGTCGCTGAGCCGCTTCCGCTACGGCAACGGCGTCGCGAAGGTCGACTTCGCCCTCTCGGGGCCCGTCCCGTGGTCGAATCCCGGACTCGCGGGAGCGGGCACCGTGCACGTGGGCGGCACTCGGGCGCAGATCGCGAGTGCCGAGCACGACGTCGCGCTCGGCCGGCACAGCGCCTCGCAATACGTCCTGGTCTCGCAGCCCTCCATCGTCGACGGCTCCCGCGCGCCGGCCGGGCGGCACGTGCTGTGGACCTACACCCACGTGCCGCGCGGCTCCACGGTCGATCAACAGGAGGCGATCACCCGGCAGATCGAGCGGTTCGCACCCGGCTTCCGCGACGTGGTGCTCGCGGCATCCAGCCGCACCGCGGAGGACGTGGAGCGGTACGACCCGAACTACGTCCTCGGCGACATCGCCTCCGGCACGCCGTCGATCGGCCAGTTGCTGCGCCGACCGGTGTTCTCGCCCGACCCCTGGCGCACGGCCATCCCCGGCGTGTACCTGGCGTCGGCCTCGACGCCGCCGGGGCCGGGGGTGACCGGCCTCAACGGGTGGTACGCCGCGCTGAGTGCGCTGCGGCACGAGTTCGGCGTGCGCGCGCTGCCGAATCTCTCGATCGGATGACGCGTGGTGAGGAGCACCTGATGCACACGAGGAAGCTGGGCCAGGGGTTGGAGGTGTCGGCCGTCGGGCTGGGCGCCATGGGCATGTCGATGAGCTACGGACCCAACCCCGGCGACCGCGACGACATGATCGGCGTGCTGCGCTACGCGGTCGAGCACGGCGTCACGTTCATCGACACGGCCGAGGTGTACGGACCGTACGACAATGAGGCGCTCGTCGGCGACGCGATCGCCCCGATCCGCGACCAGGTGGTCGTCGCGACGAAGTTCGGCTGGAACATCGTCGACGGCCGGATGCAGGGCGTCGACTCGCGGCCCGAGCAGATCCGCCGCGTCGCCGACGGGTCGCTGCAGCGCCTGAAGGTCGACACGATCGACCTCTTCTACCAGCACCGAGTGGATCCCGACGTTCCCATCGAGGACGTCGCCGGCACCGTCGGCGAGCTCGTCGCCGAGGGCAAGGTGCGTCACTTCGGGCTGTCCGAAGCGGGCGCCGGCACGATCCGACGTGCGCACGCCGTCTTCCCGGTGACCGCCGTCCAGAGCGAGTACTCGCTCTGGACGCGCGACCCCGAGGCGGAGGTGCTGCCCACGTGCGCCGAACTCGGCGTCGGATTCGTGCCGTTCAGCCCGCTCGGCAAGGGGTTCCTCACGGGCACGGTCGGACCCGACGCGACCTTCGCGCCTGACGAGATCCGGGCGCGGGTGCCCCGCTTCGCGCCCGAGAACCTCGCGGCGAACCAGGCGATCGTCGACCACGTGCGCGGCCTCGCCGAGCGGCGTGACGCGACGCCGGGCCAGGTCGCACTCGCCTGGCTGCTCGCGCGGCACCCGTTCATCGTGCCGATCCCCGGAACCCGTCGCCGGGAGCGGGTCGATGAGAACGCCGGGTCGACCTCTACGAGCTCGCCCGAAGGGGACAGATGAAGCCCCACATGAGCACGGGCGCGTACAGTCGCTTCTTGCGAAGTACAATCAGCTCCTTGCTGCGCGGCCCCACGCGTGCGCTCATCGAGCTCGAGCGATCGCTCCGGATGCCCCTTGTGCCTCGAGAAGTCCATCCCGGATACGGCCGAGGCGATCCGCGCACGTGCCAACGCGCGATCCCAAAGACGGCGCCCTGTGTACGTGGTACCGGCCGAGCACCGCGCGCTGCATCTTGA
>NZ_WJSP02000518.1 GCF_009720255.1 Agromyces humi
AGCCTATCGACCCCGCCCGCCTCGGGGCAGCGGGTTGCGCGGGGTGAGCTGCTCGAGATGCGCCCCGTGTGACATGAGCCGCGAGTCTCCAGGCCGAGTCGATGAAGGAGAACCGGGCGGCCGTCGACATGCGCACGCCCTCGGGCGTGCGGGGCAGCGCGTCGAGCAGGCCGGGGGAGTAGACGAGGTACGCGGCCCACTTGGCGCGGGAGATGGCGACGTTCAGCCGGTTCTTCAGCAGCAGGAACTCGATGCCGCGAGGCGCCGCCGCAGCGGACGAGGCGGCGAGCGAGACGATCGCCACCGCGGCCTCCTGGCCCTGGAACTTGTCGACCGTGCCGACGGGTACGTCGGGGAAGCCGGCCGCGTCGAGCACGGTGCGCACCACCGAGAGCTGCGCGTTGTAGGGGGTGACCACGATGACGTCGCGCTGCGCGAGCGGTCGGGCGGCGGCGGCCGCATCCGCATCGGAGGCGTCGACCCAGGGCCGCCCGATGAGCTCACGGACGAGCCCGACGACCACCGTGGCCTCCTCGGGCGACTCGGTGGCGTTGCCCGCGTGCTCGATGGGCACAGCGGTGAGGCCGGGTGCCACGCCCTCGAGGGAGCGCATCGACGCGACCGCGTGCGAGTGCAACGCCCCGTCGTAGGACAGATGCGACACCGGATCGGAGACCGCCGGGTGCATGCGACGGCTCTCGGCGAGGAAGTACCCGAACTCGGGGGGCAGCACGTCGTGGCCGTCGGCGACCCACCCGAGCGCCGAGTCGTCGACCGGCTCGGGGTGGTTGCCCTGGCTCACCTGCGGCAGCTGCTGCGGGTCGCCGAGCAGCAGCAGGTTGCAGGCGGACACGCTCGAGGCGATCGTCGCAGCAAGCGAGAACTGGCCGGCCTCGTCGATGACGAGCAGGTCGAGCGACCGGCGTGGCACGCGATCGGCATTGGCGAAGTCCCACGCGGTGCCCCCGATGACGAACCCGGATGCCGCGTGCGCGCCCGTGTACTCGGCCACGCCGTCTTTCGCGATGATCGTGTACTCGTGATCTCCGGGCTGGTTGCGGTCTTTCGGGGCCTTGGCGACGAGGTCGGGCGCGAGCCCCGCACGGACCACGGCGTCGAGCACGTTCTCGACGACCGCGTGGGACTGCGCGACGACGCCGATGCGCCAGCCGTGCTCCGCCACGAGCCGGGTGATGGTGTGCGAGGCGACGTAGGTCTTGCCCGTGCCGGGAGGCCCCTGCACCGCGAGGTAGGAGTCGTCGAGCCGTCGGAGCGAGGCGACGGTCGCGGCCACGTAATCGTGTTCGGCGTTCAGCGGCGCGAGGCCGCCGGTGTCGGGCAGGGTGCGCGGGGGCGTGCGCCGCAGGATGTCGATGCCGGGGTTCTTCGGCCACGCGAAGGGGTAGAGGCTCGACAGCTCCTGTGCCCACTCGAGGATCGCGTCCTTCTGCCGGCCGGCCGGCGGCGGGGTGCCGGGCACCACCGCCATGGGCAGCTCCGACCAGGTGACGCCCGCCACGGAGCGCTCCTCGACCACGAGGCCGTCGTCGAGCACCTCGAGCACGCGCACCGAGTTCGGCGTGCGCGAGCCGGGGCGGAGGCCCTGCCGGGGGAACGGCGCCGGCGAGTCGTAGAGCACGAAGAGCTCGGCACCCACGCCGAACCGGGAGCCGGGTGCGATGCGCCCGCGGAGCCGCAGCTCACGTCGATCGGTGCGGTGCTGGTCTTCGCGATACCAGCGCTGCGACATCGCGGACACGGCCGGGTCGACGACGAGCACGTCGCGATGGTCCTCCCAGGCCTCGAGTGGCTGCTCGACGCGGAAGAAGTGCCCCCACCAGAAGGTCTTGGCCTCGCGGTCGTGGTAGTCGATCGCGGCGGCCGCCAGCGC
This sequence comes from Agromyces humi, assembly GCF_009720255.1. Classification (GTDB taxonomy): domain Bacteria; phylum Actinomycetota; class Actinomycetes; order Actinomycetales; family Microbacteriaceae; genus Agromyces; species Agromyces humi. The sequence goes on from NZ_WJSP02000518.1 coordinate 1,892, forward strand.
GAGTGCCGTGTGGTCGGGATCGCGGTCGGGATCGTCGGGCGGACCGGCGAGCCGCTGCAGCTCGACCGCGAGGGGCGAGGCCGCGTAGACCTTGCCGGCCGCCTTCGCCGCCTCGACGAGGAGCGACTCGGGCACCGGCTCGACGCCGGCGCGGCGGGCGATGGCGAGCAGCCAGTCGCGCAGTCGCAGCGTCGAGACGCAGTCGTAGCGGTTGTAGTCGGCGAGGTCGTCGAGCAC
>NZ_WJSP02000519.1 GCF_009720255.1 Agromyces humi
ATCGCCCTGCTCGGCCTCCCCTCCGAGCCGTATGCGATCGACTGGGGCAAGGTCGTCACGCACATGCTCACCCTGAAGGGCATCTACGGCCGCGAGATGTTCGAGACGTGGAACTCGATGAGCGCGAGCGGTTCCTCACCGGCGTCGCGTCGGCGGTGCGCCTGCTGGTGCTCACGACCGACGTGGATGACGTGGTCATCGGGGGAGGGCTCGCCGCGCTCGGCGACCCGCTCCTCACCGGAACGCGCCGTATCCTGAGCGGGTGGGCCGCGGACTCCGCGTTCCTCGCATCCCTCGACCTCCCGTCGCGCGTGCAGGTCATCCCGCTCGGATTCCCGGCGGCCGCAGTCGGCGCCGCCCTCGTAGGAGAACATCAATGGCTGAAGTCGTGATCGTCCGCGACGAGGATGCCGCGGGCGACCTCGTCGCCGGCGCCATCGTCGACCTGATCCGCTCGAAGCCCGACGCCGTGCTGGGCCTGGCGACGGGGTCGACCCCGCTCGCGAGCTATCGTGCCCTCGCGCGGCGCATCGCCGACGAGGGGATCGACGTGCGCGGGGTGCGCGGGTTCGCGCTCGACGAGTACGTGGGGCTGCCAGCGGGGCATCCCGAGAGCTACCGCGCGGTGATCACCCGCGAGGTCGTCGAGCCGTTGGGCCTGACCCCCGAGCTGGTGCGGGTGCCCAACGGCGACCCGGCGACGATCGAGCATGCGGGCGCCGACTACGAGGCGGCGATCACCGCGTCGGGTGGGGTGGACCTGCAGATCCTGGGAATCGGCCGCACGGGGCATATCGGGTTCAACGAGCCGGGCTCCTCGCTCGCGTCGCTGACCCGGGTGAAGACCCTCACCGAGCCGACCCGTGCCGACAACGCGCGGTTCTTCGACTCGCCCGACGACGTGCCCATGCACTGCATCACCCAGGGCATCGGCACGATCCTGCGCGCTCGGCACCTGGTGCTCCTCGCGTTCGGCGAGGCCAAGGCCCACGCCGTCGCGGCCGCGGTCGAGGGCCCGGTCTCGGCGAGCCAGCCGGGCTCGGCGATCCAGCTGCACCCGCACGCGACCGTGATCGTCGACGAGGCGGCCGCCTCCGAGCTGGAGAACCTCGACTACTACCGGCACGCCTGGGCGCACAAGCCCGGGTGGCAGGGCATCTGATCCCCGTCGGCTGACACGGCGAGCGGATGCCGCGAGCCGGCGCCGCGCGTCGCACGCCGGTGCGCCGTGGCATCCGTCGCTCTCGCGTGCATCGTCAGTGGGGGAGCACCTCGGGCAGGGCGGCGAGGAAGGCCTCCTCGTCGAAGTCGGGCACGATCGCGCGCTGGATCATGAAGCCCGGTGCGACGCCGAGCACGACCGGAGCGACCCGCGTCGCCCACGCCTCGGGATCGCCGTCCACCCGGCCCGGCTCCGCCGTGGCCCATTCGACGAGCCGCTGTCGCACGGTCTCGCGCACGCGCGCGAGCACCCCCTGCACGAGCTCGCCCATCTCGGGATCGACCGCGGCCTCGGCCCACAGCTGCACGATCACGTGACTGAACGGCTCGCGCCGCATGCCGTCGAGCAGGGTGGCCATCACCACGCCGGGCGGGAGCGCCTCGCCGTGCGCGCGCTGTTCCTCGAGGTCGACCTGCCGCGCCGCGAGGACCCGGCCGGCGACCGCCGCGAAGAGCTCCTGCTTGCCGGCGAAGTAGCCGTAGATCGCGCCCGCCGACAGACCGGACTCCTCGATCACGTCGGCCATCGACGTGCGCTGGTACCCCTTCGCGGCGAAGCAGCGCAGTGCCGCGCCGATGATCTCGTCGCGTCGAGCGGTGCGGTGCGCCTCGGTGACCTTGGGCATTGCTCCTCCTCGAAAAAGAACGCTCGTTCCTTGACAACGATAGGCGATGCGAGGATTCTAATAAAGAACGAACATTCGCTTTCTTGGAGGAATCATGGCCGCCCATCCGGATGCCACCACGGCGACCAGGCCGAGGATCACCCCCGAAGCAACGACGATCATGATCGGCGTCGGATCCTCGATGAAGTGGGTGATCCTCGGCCTGGTCGCCGTCATCCTCCTCTGGACCATCTACTGGTTCGCGTTCGGACGCCGCGTACCTAGG
>NZ_WJSP02000052.1 GCF_009720255.1 Agromyces humi
CCCGAGGCGTCCGCGCCGTCCGAGGCGTCGGCGCGCGAGCCACGGGCCGAGGAGGCGGAGGCCGAGGCGTCCGCGTCCGCGCCCGAGGTCGCGCCGAGGCGCGACACGGCGTCCGTGAGGCGGAGGATGATGCTGTTGCTCCCCTGCTCGATGCGGGCCATCAGGCGGCGTCCGGCTTCTTCGGGAGCGGCTTCCATCCGGTGCGGAGCCGGTAGACAGGGGCGAAACGCTCCTGCTCGAGGCCTGCGTTGGCGGCCTTTGCGATGCGCTCGGCCTCCTTCTCCTGAAGAGGGGAGCTCGTCAGGTCCGGGTCGTCCCGGGTGAGGTACGTCGGCCCGGCCGCGCTGGCAACCGAAACCGCGAACTCTCTGGTGAACAGGTCGCCGTCGTGTTCGTCGAGCAGGTCCCTGGCGGCGTTGGCGATCCGCATGATCGCGTCGGGGTTCAGCAGCCCGTGTTCGTGGTTCTCGCCTTCGATGGCGGTGATGAACACGTTGGCGAGCTCGGCTGAGAGCATCAGGGCCTCCTGTGGGTGTCGTTCTGTCGGCACCCACATGCGCGGACCGCCTGGCATGTGTCCGGGCCGCGCATGGACGTTCCATGCAGAAGAACCCGATGTGGGAAGACGAACTGGACGCCGCTGGGTCGGTCCCGCTGGAGAGCAACGCGCTTCGCTCGGAACTGAGGGACGGCCGGATGGTCCGCGTCGTCGCCCCAGGCGGCCTGCGCACCATCATCGGCAAGGTCACCGAGGTCAAGGTCGACGCCGTCAGGGTCAGGGAGTTCAAGGTCGCGGGTATCACCGTCGACACGCGGTGGGCGGTGTACTCGACGGACGCGACTGTCGAGGTGGTCCCGGCGCCGGTCGAGCTCAGCAAGGAGGAGGTCCGAGACCTGATCGCGGACATGCAGAGCGACCCCGCAGTAGGGGCCGCGAGGTTGGCCGCTGTGGGTCTCCTCCGGCTGTGTGTTCGGACGATCGGTTTCGACCCGACGATCGGCCGGTCTGAGGCGACATACGGCGGCAAGAGCGCCGACGGGTGGATGCGGGAGCATTTCGCCGTGTCGAAGGTGAAGCGAGCCATCGACGAGCTCGTCGACGCCGGGGTGCTCCGGAAGGTTCGGATCGGCACATACCGCGACAAGTCGGTCGATACGAAGTACGTGTCGTTCCTCGGCTGCAAGGCAGGTTGGGTGACCTCGGACGGGTACAGCGAGCGGGTGGCAGCTGTGCGTGACGCTGCGGAGGACGCCCGTCGTGCGAAGCTTCGAGTGCAGGCGCAGCTGACGGTCGCCGAACGTCACGCCGACGAGGTGGAGGCGGAGTTCCAGCGGCTGCTGCGCGGCTGACCACGGACATGACGAAGCCCGGCGCCTCGAGGGGTGCCGGGCTTCGCTGTCGGCTAGGCGGTGTGCCGGTCGACGGCGTCGCCGGCGTCACGGATCAGTTGCACCACCGCGGCGGTGACGTTCGACCCGCCGATGTCGTACCCGTCGACGATATTCTGAGCTGCCCGGCGGAGCATCGCTCCTTGGCCGCGACCGCCGGGGAACGGGATGTTCGGGGCGGGGACGCTGATGGTGAGCACCTCGGTTCGCCCTACGTCGGTTGCGGTGTCCGCGGGCGCGCCGGCGAGGTCGACGAGGGTGGGGAACAGCTTCATCATGTCCGCCACGGTGCGGAGGAACGCGGACCCGCCGGGGATCTCGTTGTCGTCGTAGACGCTCGAGGCGAGGACGTACTCGTGCTCCGGGGAATCGGCGTCGGTGATGACGAGCTCTGCTGCGTTGGCGGAGACCTGCATCTGCCTGGGCGCCCAGCCGACGATCTGGTCGGCGAGTCGACGGGCCTCGGCGAGCAGCTCCGCGGTGGTGTCCGGGGTTTCCAGACGGTCGGTCCGCTCTTCCAGGCGGTCCTCGGTGAGGAACCGGCCTTCGCGGTCACTCATCGGGTTGCAGCCTTCGCTGCGATCTCGGCCTTGTGGTCGGCGTGCCAGCGACGGCGGGCGCCGCCGGAGGCGACGACGTCGGAGAGTTCGCCGCAGGAGCATTTTCCGCGACCCTCGCCGCTGGTGCCGCGATATCCGATACGGGCGCCGTTGTCGTTGAACGGGGCGCCCTCGTTTGCGAGGGTGTGCCCGGCGAGACGGGTGTTGGTGGGCATTCGGTCTCCTCGGGTTTCGTGTGCTCTGCCGACGTGGTCATGCGCGGCTTGTGCTTCGAGGTGCGCTTCCACCGCGTCGGCCGCGGCGCGGGGGCCGCCGATCCGGTTCCCTGCCCGGTCCCACATCGCGTCGGCGATCACCTCGGCCAGGCCGTCCAACGGGGCTGACTCGGCGAAGCTCACCCCGGCGTGTTCCCGGTCGGTGAGCTCGGCGACGAGGGCGCGGAGGTTGCTGAGCGCGACGGTTCGATCGACAGGGATGCCCGACCCGAGGCGGTGCGCTTCGCCGCGGACGGCGACCGCGAGGTCATCGAAGGAAAGTGCGTGGAGGTTCACGCGCCACCGATGGTCTCGACCTCGTCGGCGAGGAGGTGGAAGTACTGCCCGAGCCCAGACGCGAGGTTGTCGTCGCGGCCGAGCGCGCGAACCGCGTCGGAGACCATGTGAAGGTTGTGGGCGTGGTCGGCCAGGCTACGCAGTACCGCGACCATTTGGGCCGGCGTCGGCGCCGGGTCGCCGTGCAGGTTCACCTTGGAGGTGAGCGCCTGCTGGCGCAGGAGACGTCGGGCGGCGTTCTCCCCGACGACGGTCAGTGCATCACGTCGGATGGCGACGCGGTCTTCGGCGGTGGCGGCGCTCATGGCTGCTCCTCTCGGATGATGGCGGCGACCTGCTCGGCACCGACGGACTTGCCGAACTCGAGGTCGGACTCTCGGTGCTTCCCGGCCGTCTTCAGGTCGTTGGATGTGGCCGTCGCCTGCTTCGCGAACCGCTCAGCCTGCACGGCGGCCGTCTCACGGGCGTGCGCGGCCCCCTTATCGAACGCGCTGCGGAAAGCGAGGATCGTCGCCGGGTGCGTGAACTCGGAATCGGGGAACGCGACGATCGCCGCCTCGGACGGAACGTGCTGGTCGGCCATGACGGCTCCTTCGGAGGTTGGGGTGCGGCTGAACGATTCTGCCGGTCGCAGGTCGGTTCGTGTCTTCGACACCCTCATGCGCGGCATCGCCGACCACCCCCGAACCGGTCCTTCCCGTAGGAGTTGTGCAGACGGTACGCTCACGGCCATGACGAACCCCAGCGCGCCGCCGGCAGGTTGGTATGCCGACCCGTGGGGTGGGTCAAGTCTGCGATGGTGGGACGGTGCCCGGTGGACGGAGCACCTTTCGGTCAACCCTGCGCCGGCGATGCCGGGTGGAACCGTCACCCCTGAGCCGAAGCGGGTCGTGAGGCTCGAGGACTGGCAGCCAGGCGACGGCGGAATGCAGATCGAAGGGTCTTCGAAGGTCGGGCTGTGGGTGCTGACCGGGCTGGCCGGTCTGGTCGGGCTTGTGATCCTCTCCATCGCCGCGACGCAGTGGGCGAGCGGAACTCTATCGGGGTCGTACTAACCTGACCGTCCGCTGACGGTAGTCACGTCTATGACCCATAGGGTCTGGGCGTGCTCTCACCCGAACTGAACTCAGAAGCAAAGCGGATCGGCCGCCGCATCGGCCGGCGCATCCCGCTCGGCTTCGCCGACGACGTTACCGATGAAACGATCCGGCAGGAGATCTCACGGCACGTGCTGCCGTTGGCTGAATTGGTGGCGAAGGAGCGCCGGCCGTTCTGGCCGGCGATGATGATGCTCGTCGTCTGCTTCCTCTTCGCCGGGATTCTGATGGCCCAGTGGCAGGAGAACCCCGTGATGCGGGTGGCCGTCCTCGTCATCGTCGTCGCCCTGGTCGGCATGGGGGTGTTCGAGGTGTCGAAGGAGATCCTGAGCAGGAGGTCACAGGATCAGGCGGCGTCTGAGCTTGCTGAACGGCTGTACGAGCTCGCGTACACGTCTGCATGGAATGAGATCTTCCACCGCGACGAGCGTGGCGAGTATCAGACCAGCCAGGAGATCGTGAGGCCGCGGTTCCCGGCGCCGGATCCGATCTCGCTGTTCTCCTCGGTCAGCGATGTCCGGAAGTACACGGCGAAGTGGTTGAAGCACCTCGGCGCGATCGACGCCGGCCCGGCGACTGATGGCGCATTCCACCATGCTGAGTCTCGCGCCCTGATCGGGATGTCCCGCCTCGGGCTTCGAGGGGTTCGTGTTGGTGCTGCAACGCTGATCGAACTGTCGAACGCTGCGGACACCCGGATGGGTGTGCTGTTCACGAACGGCCGCATGCTGAAGCCGGCCGCGCTCGTAGCCGAGTCGATGGGGATCGCGGTGTTCCAGGTGTCGGTGGAGTCATCGGTGATCGCACCGCTGAACGATGTCGCGAAGATCCTGCTGCGCGCCGTCGAACACAACGTGGCACCGGAGATGGCACTGGCCTAGCGCGCGCTGCGCGCCGAGCTCCAGATTGCGGCGCGCGCGCTGCGTGTCAGCGGTCGCGGACTCGGCCGCCGATCCTCGCTGCCAGGTCGTCGAGCTCCTCGAGGATGTCGGTCGCCCCCCACACCCGGTTCCGCTGCCGGTCGGTGACCTGGTGGATGATGCCGTCCGCTTCCAGCCTGTCCATGGCGGTGTAGACGCTGGAGAGTGGGGATCCGGTGAGTTCGTGTGCTTCCTCGGTGGAGATGATCGGATGCTCGGCCAGCACGCTGAGGATCTTGGCCGCAGCCGAACCGGCCCGTGGTCGTGACTTCTCTCGCCATTCGTCTGGGAGCCGTGCTAGGCGGTCGGCTGAGAGTGCCGACTCCGTCGCTGCGATCGCCGACCCGGACGCGACGTCCGCGATGAACTCGTGCACGTCTCCGTCGCGGTATGCGTTCACGAGCGCGAAGTACCGGTCTCGTTCTGCGAGCATCGCGGATGCGACGGGCACGACGGTGTGGCGGGTGACGCCGCGGCGCCGCCAGATCGCGTTGATGAGTGCCCGGCCGACTCGTCCGTTGCCGTCGGTGAACGGGTGGATGGATTCGAACTGGGCGTGGGCGATGGATGCCTGGGTGATGGGGTCGAGGTCGTCGCGGTTCGCGAAGTCGATGAGGTCGGCCATGTAGGCCTCGACAGTTCCGGCTGGCGGCGGGACGTGGACGGCCCGGAGCGGGGAGTGGTCTGATCCGCCGATCCAGTTCTGGACGTCCCGGAGCCGGCCTGCGTAGGCGCGGTCGATCGGGTCCTCAGCCATGAGGATGGCATGGGCGTCGAGGATGTCCTCGAGCCGGATGACGCCGTGCTGGCCGGCACGGTCGATCATCTGCCCGAGCGCCTTCGTGGCAGCGACCATCGAGGTTGCGGATTCATTCGCGCGGATGCCGGCGTACGCGCGGGCGTAGTCGTCCATGCTGGCGTCGACTTCTTCGATGCGCGACGAGGCGACCGATTCGGTTCGCAGAAGGAGCGCGCCGAGCGCGCGAATGTGTCCTCGAGGGTCAGCGTCGACGGCAATGATGTCGCGAGTAGCCGCGTTGATCGACGCGGTCAACTCCGCGCCCGGGAGGTAGCGGAGCTCGGCGATGAACGGTGGGAGGGCGACGGTGATCTCGCGAAGTGTCCGGTCCTCGCGTGTTCCGTGTCGGCCGGTCTGCTGCCACCGGACTGTCTCGTGGGCGTGCGGCGGCCAGTCCGCTTCCCCGTCGGGATACATGGTCACATCTCCCCTAACTCGGAATAAGTATATCGTTATTCCGAGTTATCGCGCTATATCGGAATTAGCGCGCCGCTATTCCGACCTACGCGAGCGCGCCGCGAACATGGGGCGGTCGGGCTGGAGTTGCAGTGCAGGACAACGCCCCAACGGCCACGCGCGGCCGGACCGATTTAGCGGCGGGATGATCTCGTGGAGCTCTAGGGGTCTACCGTCAGTCGGGCCATGTCCGTCGGTCGGATCAACTGGGTCACGATGCCCAGAGCAGCGTCGACTACGACGGTGCCCCTGGTCGCGGGGTCCTCGAGATGGGCGAATGTGATCAAGAGATCTTCACCGCCTGCCGACTCCACCAGGATCGGTCGATAGTCGTCTCGTTTGCGGCCCCAGACCGGAAGCCTGTGGAGGAAGACGAACTTGAGTGGGAGGAAGGGGAGGCTCTCGTCGATCGCTGCCTGGACCGCGCCGTCCGGGGCGGTTGTGACTCCATCGCGATGCTCGGCGAAGACCTCACCGTCCTCTTCTTCGAGGCGCCACGATCGTCCGGGAAGGTCGACATGCACGCGCAGAGAAGTCGGTCCACCATTCGACTGCATGAAGCCCGTACCGGAGAACGCGATCTCTCGGCGCAGGCTGAGGACGTGGTCGAACACCTCAGGGGCGTCACCCGGGGACAGCAGAACGCCTGTCTTCATTCTGTCTCCTTATGTTCGTCGCGGCGCTAAAAGACGCCTGCTTCCTGCGCGTTGGGCCATTCGCAGTTCTTGGTGTTCCAGATCCGAAGGTACTGATAGCACTGAAAGCGCGGGGTGCTGCCGAGGTACCCGTTGAACGGGTAGGTCATGTCTTCCTCGGAGTCAGTGAACTCGTCGAAGTAGAACGCAATGGAATACTTCCCTTCGGTCCGATCAGTCCGATCAAGCCAGGATGTTCCCTTCAGCTGGTTGAGTGGCGTATAGAACTCCCACGTTTTCTCGTCCTCGGTGGTCGCTACGAGGAGACCCTGCATCCGCGACAGTTTCAAGTGGCCTTCGGCAGTGATGGGAATCCCCTGATCGTTGGTGATGCGATACGTGACCGAATGCTTCAACTGCTGCAAATCGAACTTCACGTAGACGGAGATGCTCCTATCCCAGAAGACCTCGCCTGTGCTCGGATTGTGCCTGAGGTATGGCTCGCTATAGGTGCAGTCCGCCGCATACTCATTGATGATCGTGCACTTCCAGGGTTTCGTCTCCGGGAGCTCTTCGCTCTCAGCTGACGAGGCTTGATCCAGACCCTCGGTCAGGCTGCGGCCGGCGATATTCGGGGCCTCACTGCTCTCCCTTCCCGGGATCGGCGCACCCTCTGGCTCGAGCCGAGTACCGTCCGCAAGTTCTGCCCACACCGTCACCGCGCGCGATGTGCACACGGCCGCCATCTCAGCGTCTGCCGGTACGTTCTTTGTCACTCGGTAGCGGTCAGCGAGGTCCCGACTCACAGAGAAGCAGTCCGCTGGCTCGGCTGCGTGCGCTGCGGACGGTGTGAGGGCCAGTGTTACGGCCATCGTCGCCGTCGCCATTCCTGAGATGAGAACCCGCATGACAGCTCCAATTGGTTGGGTAACCCGAAGCTACAGCCGCGCCGGTGCGGTGGAGACCCCATCTTCAGGGGCCACAGCCCGGGAACTAACCCCGCTCTCCACAGCGGGCCATCGACGTCGTCGCCTGCGAAGTCGTGCAGGGGCGGGGCGTGACGGATCCCGATGGTCGGGAGCTGCAGGTCGACAATTTCGCCACCCGTGAAGCGTGGCCCTTCGCCTACATCGAACCGGCCTGTTGCCCGGCGAGAATGTGCACCTTCACGCGGTGGTGTCCCCGTCGTCGATCTTCCGAATGGTCATCTCGACCTCGTAGTGCGCGAGTAGCTGCCCTTCGAAGCCGTACTGTGTGACGTACGCGGTGCCGGGGTCCGTCTCGGACGGCTCGTAGGTGAACCACCCGCTGAGTTCGTTCGCGTACGCGAGGTCGCCGACGATGATCTCGGCGGTCAGTTCGGTGGGGGCGGGCGCGTCCGGGTCGGTGACGTCGTACTCCATCGGGGTGCTCCTCAGTTCGGTGGTCTCTTCGCGCGGATCATGCGCGGGGGTGCACCAGGTGTTCGACGTGCACGCCGACAGCGAGAGCGTACCTGCGGATCAGCGACAGGGTCGGGTCGGCGTCGTACCGTTCGAACGCGGCGACGTCCTCCTTGGAGACGCCCATCCGTTCCGCGACGGTGCCGGCGGACAGGCCGGCGTGGATGCGGGCTCGGATGAGTTCGCGGTGGAAGGTGCCGTCCCCTTCGACGAGCAGCTCGGCCAGTTGCTCGACATCCGACATCGAGGGCGAGGCGGCCGGTGTGATCGATCTGACGCACTCGAGGACGAGGTCCAGCCACTCGGCGGCGTTCAGCGTGGGGCCGGTCACCTTCATGCCGCGACCAACACGCTTGTACCAGCGCACCTCCACCCCGGATTTGAAGTGCCGGAAGTTGGGCCGGACGATGACACACGCAGGGTCGTGGTCGTTCGTGGCGTACCAGGCGGCGCTGAGCGGAGCGTGGCTGCAGGTGCACGCAGAGAGGATCCCAGGTCCGGTGATCCCGTGTTCGGCGGCGAACTTGGCGAGCCGGTCCGCGTCGACCTCCCAGGCGTCGTCGCCGAACTTCTCGATGATCGCCTGTTGGAAGCAGTGCTCCGCGTGCGGGTGGGCGCTCTCCCATTCCCAGGCGCGGAACTCATGCCCGCAATCGCAGTCATCCATCGAGTACGAGTGCATCTCGAACACGCCGTTGGTGAACTCAGCGCCGTACCCGGCGCTCAGAAAGTGACCGGACTCCCCTGTCGCCCTGATGATCTCCTCACTGATCGTGACGAGATGCGAGGAGATGGACTGCTCGGAGACGCGGAGTGCGCGCTCGAGGGTTTCGGAGTCGGCGGTCATGCCATCGTCATGCGCGGCCGGCGAAGATCCGGCGGATCTCGCGGGCTTCCTCGAGTGCGTGCCGGGCGTCGTCCAAGGCGCGGTGGTTCGACCCGGACAACGGGATGATCGGCTCGCCGGTGGTCTCGAGGCTGACGTGCCGGAACACGTCCGTGGAGAAGATGCGCCGGTCGGCGAACAGCCGCCTCAGCTTCGGGGTGCGCCGCTCGAGCACGTGCATGTCGGAGTGCCAGACGCCGGAGCCGGCGAGGATGAGCGGGCCTCCGTCACGTCGCCGCTGCGACTTCAAGCGCGTGATGATTTGCTGCTCGGCGTCCGCGACAGACGGGAGCGTCCCGGCGGCGCGGGCCGCGACGAGCTCGTCGATCAGCCCGTTGGTCGTGTGCATGTCCCGGACGATCGGGGTGTCCAGCATGTGCTGCCACGCCCGGTCAGACGCTTCGACGAGCAGCTGCTGTTCGAACATCACCTGCAGGTCCACTGTCGTGCCGATCAACCCGAACTCGATGATGTCGTCGACGTCGGTGAGCCCGGTGCATTCGAGGTCGAGGAACACGTAGTGGAGACGCGGCGCGGGATCAGTCACAACGGTTGGACATGCGGCGCCAGCCGACCGCGCATGATGGGTGCATGGAGACCCTGCTATCGATCGACGCGTTCCCCGGCGACAAGCCGCTGCTCGCGTGCGACTTCGACGGGGTGCTGAACCTGTTCCCGGAACCTGCCGGGCAGTTCGTCCGCAACGCCGAACCGCCTGCAGGTGCAGAGCGGCGCCGAGTGCGGACCGCGCACGGTGAGAAGTACCTGATCGACTTCTACCCGGAGATCGTGGCGGAGCTCGACGAGATCGTCCGGTCCGGCGTGGCAGAGCTCGGATGGTTGACCACTTGGGGCCCCAACATCCGCGCCGTCATCGAGCAGGCGTTCGACGGGAAGCTCTCCGGCGGGTTCGTGCTGAAGAAGCAGCCGCCGAAGTTCCGCGGGTTCCGTCCTGCGGACTGGAAGCTCACCGGGCTTCGCGACCGCGTGGCGGTAACAGGGCAGCCGTGGGTGTGGCTCGACGACGAGGTGATCCTCGCCGAGAAGGTCACCAACCCCGGTTTCAACGAGTCGTCGGTCGGGTCGGCACCCGGCATGTTCATCATCCCCGACCAGGCGGTCGGGATCACCGCTGAGGACATCGCCGCGATCTGGCAGTTCATCGAGACGACACGGGCAGCCGCGTGAGCGCCGACAGTCGGTGGACGGAAGAGGACCGTGTTGCGTTCCTCCTCCGCCACGAACCGGGCGCGTCACCCGAACGGATCGCCACCCTGAGGGCTGGACGGTGGGACGACGCCAGCATCGACATGGCGATCGACTTCGGCGGCTGACGGGCGCCAGCGCCGGCCGGGATCAGGCGCCCATCGCTTGCTTGCCGGCACCCCTGAGCGACTCCGCGTATGCGCGAGCGGAGGTCCGCCAAAGCAGAAACGTCGCCGTCCCCGCGAACGCGAGACCGACGAGGACGAACGCGTACCCGAGAACCAGGAACACGATCTGGACGGCGACGACCGCCAGAACGACAAATCGAGGCCAGCCTGCGCCACGCCACGCGCCGACGGCAGACGCCAGCTGGCCGAGTCCGAGTACCGCAGTGGAGATCAAGAGCGTCGCATAGCCCGGCTCGGTCAGCCAAGCCCGGCCGACCATGGTCGTGAACACGATCGGGAGCAGGAAGAAGACCCCGCCCATGATCAGCAGCCCTGCAGCCCACAAGGTCGGCAGCGGCCGCTGAGCCTTGGCATAGCTGAGCTCGAAGTTCATTCCGACCCGTCCCGCGTGAGGTTGATCGGTGCGGCGATAAGGAGTATCGCGACCGCGACTGACGTGGTGACAGGTCGCCCCGGTGATGATCGCGTCGTGACTGATTGCCGCGGCGGCGGCGGCGGCTTGAACTCCCTGCCAACCATCATCCGTCCGCCCTCTCCCCAGGTCGTCTTCGTACTTCATACCGCGAACCCATCCGTTCGTGGAGGTTTGGCCGGCAGCAGTTTCGGCAACCGTGCTACCGCGCATGTACGCGTCATGGACGACGGCTACCCAACCAGCGAGGACCTCGAGCGCATCCACGGTTTCCGCGGGAGCCCGGAGCAGCTCGTCGAGCTCATCTCGGGCCTCTGGCGACCGGAGGATTTCGTAACGGTCACCCCGGGAGACGATGCCGTGAAGGTTCGGTTCGTGACCGGCGGCTGGTCGGGAAACGAGGAGCTCATCGGGGCGCTCGACCGGACGATGCTGCGTCTGTTCTGGTCGAAGTCGGAGCGTGGCGGGTTGCACGAGTACGAGATTCCGGTGGGGATCTGGGGTCATGAGTTCGACCTTCGGTTCCCTGCCCCGAAGTGCGGGCATTGCGGGCGCGAAATCTGATTCACAAGGGGTCAGCGTCCCCGCCGGGTTCGGCGCGTCGCGGTTCGACCGCGCTGGTGGCCGCGGGAGGGTGGGATCACCCATGAGCACCATCAACCCGACCCACACCCGTACCCGCCCGCTGCATCACCAGGGTGGATCCTCGACCCGCTACCAGGTCTCCCGCCCGCTCGACAACGGTTGGCGTGAACGTACCGTCCCGATCGCTGAGATCCACCGGATCGCTCGTGAGAACCGTCGGCGCCGACGTCAGACCCGGGTTATCTACCCGGCTCTGTTCGGGGCGTTGGCTTCGATGACGATGGCCGCGATCTACCTGATGGCCAGCGCACCGATCTGACGTCGCCGCGCATGGATGGACCATGCGAGCGAACCTGTTTTCGAAGATCAACCCGAACCTGTTCAGGCAGGGTGACATGTGGGTGTCCGGCGACGGATATCAGCACACGATCTCCGACCCGGAAGACTTCTCCGACGCGCACCTGGCGAACACGATCTGGATGCTCGAGCAGAACGCCTTCGTCCTCTGGGTGGTCGCCGGGCACCTCGAGGGTGCCGGTGCCGCTGTCTCCTACGAAGGGGAGGAGGTCGCCGACCCGCTGAACCTGTCGGCGCGCGCTTGGCTGGATGGGACGGTCCTCATGAAGGCGCTCCGGTTGGAGCTGGCGAGCCGCGATGCTGGCGCGACGATCGCAAGGTGGCGATCGATCCGCGGTACTCGCGTCCAGTTGGTGGCCGCAGGGGCAAGCCGCCAATCCTGAGCCACGACCACACGAAACACGCGGGATCGGCGGTTCGTCTTCCCCAGGCCATTCAAGACGGCTGGGATGCTCGACCAACCATGACCGATCAGCTCTCCGAACGCATGCGCGACTCCTACCTCGACGTCGTTGCACCAGCCCCAGTCCGCCGGAACCAGGACGACGAGTGGTGGGACGAGTTCGTAAGGTCGCTGCAGCCGGCGAAGCCGAGGTTCTCCAAGCGGCTGGGTGCGCTGCTGCTCTCGATGTTCATCGTGATCGTCGCGGCGTTCGTCGCCGTCGCCGCCGATGTCTAGGCGATGCTGACCGGGACGTCCGCGGGGAGGAGGCCGAGTGTGGCTTTCGTGTGCACACCGACGGTCCATGCGCCCAGCTGTGTGCCGAGGGTGATGTAGCTGGCGCGGTCGTCGAGGAGCATGTCAGGGACGATGTCCTTGATCTTCCCGGCCTTGCTGCCGTGTCCGCGTTCGATCATCGTCAGGTGCGGCAGGTCGATGTGGTCGAGGATCGCCTTGTTCGACTCGAAGTCTCCGTTGGAGAGGACCAGCTGCGTGGCGCCGACCCGGTCGAATGCTGGGACCAGGTCACCGGCGATCCAGGATGCGGACACCTCGGCGATCGCACGGTCGATGTACAGGCCTCGGCGTTCCGCGATCATCTCCGCCGGGGTGTCGACCGGTGCGCCCTGGCTGGCGAGCCGTTCCCAGGTCACCTCCTCCGGGGTTCCCATCACCAGGTCGAACCAGCCGGCCTCCGGGGTGTAGCCGCGGCGGGTGAGGAGTTCGAGGATGGTCTGCTGGTGCAGGTGCTCGGTGTCGACGATGGTGCCGTCGAAGTCCCAGACGATGACGGCGTCGCGGGCGTGGAGGATCGTCCGCTCACGCTCGGAGGAGGTGGGCCAGGTGGTGCGGGTGTGCATGTGTTGGAGCCATGCGGCGGGGCCGGGCTCAGCGCTCCCCGGCGATGTAGCGGTAGCCGTCAGCGCGACCTTCCGGCAGTTCCTTCCACGCGGACTTCATGTTGATCGATCCGGGCTGGAAGTCGCGGATGACGCCGCCGCGACGCTCCAGGTCGATCATGTACTGGCTGCCGTGCTCCGACGTGATTCCGCCGGCGCCGTCCGGCGCCCACAGGTACCCGTTGACGATGCCGTGCTCGCGCTGGATGTCCGTGGCGAAGAAGACGCACCCGAAGGTGTCCTTGCGGTTCTCCGGGCCGTAGAAGTTCGGGCCTTCGAACAGGAACGCGTGGGTGAACCCGCGGTCCTCGTAGATCTCGTCGCCGTCCTCGTCGTGCCCGATGACCTGCGGAGGGGTTTCCTCCTCGTCGATCATCGTGGCGAACACCTCAGCGGTGACCGGGTCGGCGGCGGGGACGATCGCGGCCTTCTCGTCGAAGATCGCGGCGAGCTTGTCCTGCTTGCCGTAGCCGTTCTCGACGGCGAGGAAGGTGGGGGTGGATGCGTTCCAGCCCTTTGTGCGGCTGCCCTTGATGAGGAACGCGCCGTGGCCGCTGGAGCGGAGCTCGGCGATCTTCACGGTGTGCTCGATCTGCACGAGGGCGGTGAACGGCTTGCCGGACTGCTCGAGCTCGGCCGCCTTCTCGCGGGCGGTGTCGCGCTCCTCGTCGGTGAAGAGTGCGGCCGCGGCGGCCTTCATGTTGTCGGCGTGCGGGAGCGCGCCCATGTGCACCACGGTGCGGACGAAACCGGAGTTCTCGTTCGGGAGGGTCTTGATCGGGTTCGTCGACTCTGACTCGACGTTGTAGAGGCCCTTCGTGTACGAGGGGACCGCAGCGAACCGGTGGTCTTCCGGGCGTGCGTGCGCGCCGGCGGCGAGGGTGACGCCGGCGGCGGTGTGCTCGTGGCCGGCGAAGAGGCCCTTGGTGTCGTGGAAGTTGCCGTGGGCGTCGGTGATGGTCATACGGGAGTGAGTGTGCGGCGGGTTCAGCGCAGCCCGGCCTCGCTCCGCCATGCCTTCTGCTCGCGCTTCTTCGCGGCCTTCTTCGACGGCCGCTTCTGCGCCTTCGTGTTGTGGCAGGAGCAGCCGTCGTACGAGAGTCCGTCGGTGGTGTGGTTCCTGGCGTTCTTCAGCATGGTGTTCTCCTTCGTCGTCTACCTCATGCGCGGAGCGCCCGAAGCTGCTCGCAGCGTTACTTCACGGAGGCGGTCGGTGTGCTCACCCAGACGGTGTCCTGGTAGCCGAGCTTCGCCCCGGTGACCCGGACGGTGATCTGCTTCCCAAGGTCGGCGGCGACCAGCGTGTAGGTGCGCGCGGTCGCGTCGGCGATCGGCACGCCGCTCCGGAGCCACTGGTAGGTGACGGTGGTCGGGAACGGTGTCCAGTCCACTCCGAGGTACGCGGTGAGCTTCTTCCCGACGGCGGCGGTGCCGGAGATGGTCGGCTTCGTGGTGCCGGTCATCACCTCCTGTCCCTTGGTCGGCTCTCCGGCTGCGCTCGTCCAGATCCGGGTTTCCACCTGGTTGCGGTTGCCGGTGATCTGGACGGTGAGGACGTGCCCGGCGTCCTCGAGGGTCTGCAGGTAGGTGGTTCCGGTGGCGCCGGGGATCGGCTGCCCGTCGCGGAGCCACTGGTACGCGAACGTGGTCGGGTACGGCGTCCATCCCTTGCCGGGCGCTGCGGTGAGCGTCTTCGTGTACCTGCGCTCACCGGTGATGGTGGGAAGGTCATCGCCGACGAACTGGTCAGAGCCGACGGTGGCGGCCCCGCCGACGCTCTTCCAGGTGCGGGTCTTGTAGCCGGTCTGGAGCGCCCCGACCTCGACGGTGAGGGTGTGCCCGATGTCCGTCAGCGTCTGCCGGTACGTGGTGCCGTTCGCTCCTGGGATGGCAACGCCGTCCCGGTACCACTGGAACGTGTACGACTTCGGGGTCGGAGCCCAGTCGGCGCCGGGAACGCCGGTGAGGGTGACGTAGGACTGGCGGTTTCCCGCGATGGTCGGTAGGGCGGCTCCGGTGAACGTGGGCTGCTGCACCGTGGTGGTCGTGTCGGAGCTCGTCCAGGTTCGCGGCGCGTACCCGGCCTTCGCGTAGGTGACGGCGACCGCGGTGTTCGTGCCCTGGTCCGCTTCCGCGAGCGTGTAGGTCCGGGCGGTGGCGCCGACGATCGGCTGCCCGTTCCGGAACCACTGGTAGGTGATGGTGTCCGCGACCGGAGCCCAGCCGCTGAACATGGCGGTGACGGGGGTGCCGACTTGGCGGGTGCCGTAGATGGTCGGGAGGGTCTCGCCTGAGAACGTCGGCGTGCCGGAGATGGCGATGGTGTCGCTGGTCCAGGTTTTCGTCCTGTATCCGGGGCTGCTGCCGGTCACGTTCACCCGGATCTGCGCGGACTGGTCCGCGGCGGTGAGCAGGTACGTCTTGGCGGTGGCACCGGCGATCGGCTGGCCCGCGCGAAGCCACTGGTACGTGACGGTGGCCGGGACCGGCGACCAGTCGGCGCCGAGGTTCGCGGTGAGGATCCGGCCGGCCTGTGCGGCTCCGGAGATCGTAGCCTTGGCAGTCCCGGTGAACGACGGGATGTCCTGCACGGAGGTCTGGTTGCTGGTGAGGGTTCGGTCGGTGTACCCGTCGAGCTTCGAGGTGATGGCGACACTGATGCGTCCGTACGCGTCTGAGTCGGTCAGCGTGTAGGTCCTCCCGGTCGCGCCGGCGATCGGGTACCCGGTCTGGTACCACTGGTAGGTGTACGAGCTCGCAGCCGGGGACCAGTCGGAGCCCGGGTTCGCAGTGACCGTCTGACCGACCTGTGCAGTGCCGGTCACGGTCGGGACGGCCGTGCCGGTGAACTGCAACGGTCCGGCCGCGGTG
>NZ_WJSP02000520.1 GCF_009720255.1 Agromyces humi
CTGCGGGGACCGCGGCGTCGGGCTCGGCGGCATCCGCTTCGGGCTCGGCGCGGCCTGCGAGCCGGTCGTTCCAGATCTGCAGCACCGACGCCGGCGTGCGCGGGGTCAGCAGGCTGGCGATGATGTACGCGGCGAGGCTCGCGGCGAGGCCGAAGTAGATCGGCTCGTTCGCCATGACGCCACCCGGCACAACGAACATGGTGCCGAGCGTCACGACCGTGCCGACTCCCATCGACCAGAGGGCGCCGGCGCCGGTCGCGCGCTTCCAGACGAAGCCGCCGAGGATGGCGACGAGGAGTCCGCCGACGAGGATGTCGTACGCGACCGTGAGGGCCGCGACCACGTCATTGAGCATGGCGGCGATGACGATCACCGCGATGCCGAGCACCACGACGTAGATCCGGTTCGAGCGGATGTCGTGCTCGGGGTTCGAGTTCGCCGCGGCATCCGCTGCGCTGCGACCGAAGAGCCGCTTCACGATGGGCATGACGTCGGCGCGGGCCACCGTGGCCGTGGCGATGAGCGCGCCCGAGGCGGTGGACATCATGGCGGCGACGGCGGCCGCGAGCACGATGCCGCTGAGGCCGATCGGCAAGATCTGCTGGGTGACGGCCGCGTACACGTCGTCCTTGGCCTCGATCCCGGGCATGAAGGAGGCCGCGGCGGTGCCGATGAGCGCGCCGGCGACGCCGTAGAGCAGGCAGTAGACGGATGCCGCGGTGCCGCCCCACTTCGCGACCTTCGGCGAGCGCGCGGTGAAGACGCGCTGCCAGATGTCCTGGCCGATGAGCATGCCGAACGTGTAGATGACGAAGAACGTGATGATCGTGTCGACGCCGATCGCGGTGAAGTCGAACGCCGCCTCGCCCAGCCGGTCGACGATGCCCTCGTAGCCGCCCGCGTGGATCCACGCGAAGGGCAGCAGCAGGAAGAAGACGCCGATGGTCTTCAGGATGAACTGCACCATGTCGGTGAGCGTGATCGACCACATGCCGCCGATCGACGAGTAGAGCATCACGATCACGCCGCCGATGATCACCGAGAGCGTGCGGTCGGTGTCGAACAGCACGTTGAAGATCGTCGCGTACGCGATCGTCGACGTCACCGAGAGCATGAGGGTGTAGGCCATCATCACGAAGCCCGACGCGCTCGTGGCGTTCACGCCGTAGCGGAGCTTCAGCATCTGGGCGACCGTGTAGACCTTCAGCTTCGCGATGCGGCTCGCGAACAGGATGCTGAGGAGGAAGAGGCCGACGGCGATCGCGACGACGAGCCACATGCCCGAGATGCCGAACTTGTAGCCGAGGCCGACGCCGCCGACGGTCGAGGCGCCGCCGAGCACGACGGCCGCCATGGTGCCCGTGTAGAGCGTCGGGCCGAGGCGCCGGCCGGCGACGAGGAAGTCGCTCGAGTTCTTGGTGCGGGACTTGCCCCACCAGCCGAACAGCAGCATGGCGGCGAGGTAGATGATGATGATCGCGATATCCATCGTTGGATCCTTTGCGTCAGGTCTCGGTCGAGGGTCGGGTGATTCGTCGGGTTACTGCAGGTGTGTCGGCGCGAACATGCGCAACACGGCGGGCACGACCACGACAGCGGGGCCGGGCTCGCGGAAGGTGCGGGCGATGGTCTCGCCCACGGTCTCGAGGGTCGCCTCATGGGCGGTGACGCCGAACGCCCGGGCGAGCGCGGCGAAGTCGGGGCGGGCGAGCTCGGTGGCGGTGGCCTGGCCGAACTGCTCGGTCATGTACTCGCGGAGGATGCCGTAGCCGCCGTCGTCGACGATGAGCCAGGTCACGTCGGCGTCGTGCTGGCGGGCGGTGGCGAGCTCGGCGATCGAGTACATCGCGCCGCCGTCGCCCGAGACGGCGAGGGTGCGCCGGCCGGAGCCGATCGCCGCGGCGAGGGCCGCGGGGAACGCGAAGCCGAGGCCGCCCGAGCCCTGGGCGGAGTGGAACTCGCCCTGCTCGGGATCCCACGCCGACCAGGCCCAGTACCCGGCGATGGTCATGTCCCAGAAGGTGTGGGCGTCGGCGGGCACGGCGGCACGGAGGTCGGCGAGGAGCGTGCGCTCGGGCGCGAGGTCCTGGGCGGCGAGGCGGGCCTCGAC
>NZ_WJSP02000521.1 GCF_009720255.1 Agromyces humi
GGCATCATCGTGACGATGCTGCCGACGAAGGGACCTGACAGCTACAGCTACGGCGCGTACACCTACGGTGTCACGCACGACGCCGACGAGTTCGAGGTGGGCGAGGCGCTCGACCGATCGGGCCGTGACGTTGAGCTCTGCGGTGCCCTTCGCCCCGCTCGAGGCGACGAAGGAGATCGACCGGCGCATCGACCACGTGCTGGTACGGCGGGGCACGGGCGTGGTCGCGGATGCCGCGTTCACGGTCGACGCGCCGGTCGACGGGCGCTTCCCGTCCGACCACTTCCCGGTCGTCGCGGATGTCCGGTTCCCCTGACGGGATCGCGAGCGCTACAGTGCAGCAGGATCAGCGCCGATCCAGCGGGATGCCGCGCCGCCCCGGGCACGTCATCTTCCGTTCACGAGACCGAACGAGGCTTCCGTCATGACCCTTCCTCCCGAGCCGCCGGCTGATGCGCCGCGCAACTTCCCTCCGTCGCACCTGACGCCGCCCGACGGCGCCGCGGCCACGATCGGCGTCGCGACCGCACAGGTCGATGCGGTGACGGACGCGGGCGCCCGCAAGGGCCGCATCCTCGCGTGGGGGCTCTGGGACTGGGGCTCGGCCGCGTTCAACGCCGTGGTGACGACGTTCGTGTTCACCGTCTACCTGACGAGCGAGTCGTTCGGACCCTCGGGCACGGTCGAGGCGCAGCTCGGCTGGGCGCTCGCGATCGCCGGGCTGCTCATCGCGGTGCTCGCGCCGATCACCGGCCAGCGCTCCGACACGAGCGGGCGGCGCAAGCTGTGGCTGGCCGTCAACACCTACATCGTCGTCGCGCTCACGCTCGCGATGTTCTTCGTGCTGCCAGAGCCCGGGTACCTGATGCTCGGCCTGTTCCTCGTCGCGGCAGGCAACGTGTTCTTCGAGTTCGCCGGCGTCAACTACAACGCGATGCTCGTGCAGGTGTCGACGCCGAGGTCGATCGGCAAGGTCTCCGGCTTCGGCTGGGGCATGGGCTACGTGGGCGGCATCGTGCTGCTGCTCATCGTCTACTTCGGCTTCATCCAGCCCGAGGTGGGCCTCTTCGGCGTCACCGGCGAGAACGGCCTCGACGTGCGGGTGACGATGCTCGTCTCCGCCGTCTGGTTCGGGCTGTTCGCGCTTCCCGTGCTGCTCGCGGTGCCCGAGTACCGCAACCCCGCGGCGGTCGACCGCGGCAAGGTCGGCTTCTTCGCCTCCTACGCCCGGCTCGGTCGCGACATCGCGCGCCTCTGGCGGGAGCAGCGCGACACGGTGTGGTTCCTGCTCGCGAGCGCCGTGTTCCGGGACGGACTGGCCGGCGTGTTCACGTTCGGCGGCGTGCTCGCGGCATCCGTCTTCGGGTTCTCGGCGGGCGAGGTCATCATCTTCGCCATCGCGGCCAACGTCGTGGCCGGCGTCTCGACCATCGCGGTCGGCACGCTCGATGACCGGCTCGGTGCGAAGCCCGTCATCATCACGGCCCTCATCGGGCTCGTGGTGAGCGGCCTCATCATCTTCTTCCTGCACGACGGCGGGCAGATCGTGTTCTGGACGGCCGGTCTCGCGCTGTGCCTGTTCGTGGGGCCCGCCCAGTCGGCGAGCCGCACGTTCCTCGCGCGGCTCATCCCCTCCGGCCGCGAGGGCGAGGTGTTCGGCCTGTACGCCACGACCGGCCGCGCGGTGAGCTTCCTCGCGCCGACCGCGTTCGCGCTCTTCGTGACGATCGGCGGTGCGCCCTACTTCGGCATCCTCGGCATCGTGCTCGTCATCGCGCTCGGGCTCGCGCTGCTCATCCCGGTGAAGGCGGCGCCGGTGCGGCGCTGAGCGGCCGCCGCAGCGTCACCGGTGCCGAGGGCGCTGCACCACGTCGACGACCAGCGCGGCAAGGAGTTCGGTACGCGGCGCGATCCACTCGACGAGCGCGTGCTCACTTCGCGCATGGGGTCCTCCGCCGACCGCACCGAGGCCGTCGAGGGTGGGCACGCCGAGCGCACCGGTGAAGTTGCCGTCGGATGCCCCGCCGACGGCGATGCCCGCCGGCTCGGGCTCGACATCGCCAATTCGCACCTCGACCTGAAGGAGCTCGCCGCATCATGAGCGGAG
>NZ_WJSP02000522.1 GCF_009720255.1 Agromyces humi
GACGGCTACAGCGAGGCGGTGGTAGGTGCGCGCTGCGCCCGCGGCGACCGAGCTCACGGCCCCGGTGGCGGCGCCGGTGCCGGTCGTGGCCGCCGCTGTTCCCGCGACGGCCCCCGTGACCTCCGCCGCACCGACCATCCCTGCGGACCAGGCCGCCGCCGTGGCTCCGCCGCCCGCAGGGCCGACGACGGCGAAGACCGGCGGCCGGTCGGGCGTCCAGGTCCTCCTCCTGACGCTCGGCGTCGTCCTCATCTCCATCACCGCCATCGTGTTCCTCTTCGTGGCCTACCTCGTCGCCAGCCTGGAGGTGCGATCGATCGTCATCGCGGCGGCGAGCATCGCGGTGCTCGGCGTCGCCTGGCTCCTCCGCGCGCGCCGCCTGCCGGGAACGGCCGAGGGCGTGGCGGCGGTGGCGATCGTGCTGCTCCTCCTCGACGTCTGGATCGTGCGCGCGAACGACCTGTTCGGCAGCGGCCTCCTGACGGCGTCCGGCTACGCGGGCGTCGCCATCGCCGTCGTCGCGGGCCTGCTCGCCGGCACACGCGCGCTGACGGGCATCCGGACCACCGGATACGCGGCCGCAGCCCTCACTCCGATCGCGGCGTTCCTCCTCGGGTTCGCCATCGACCCCGGCACGGCGAACGCCGTCTGGCTCGGTGGCATCGCGGCCTCCGTCACGGGCAGCATCGCCGCCACCCGACGCCCCTCGATCGAACGCACCGTTCTCCTCACGGCCGGCTTCGTCGGGGCGGGGGCATCGATGGTCGCCGCGCCGTGGGCGCTTCCGGGAGTCTCGTGGAGCGCGACGTGGGCGTTCGCCGGCGTCGCCGCGGCCTGCCTGCTCGGGATCGTGATGCTCGCGGTGCGCGAGCGTGACGAGACCTCGATATGGTCGTGGATCGGCGCCTCGGCGCTCGGCGCCGCCATCGCCCTCGCGCCCGCCGTCGGGGCATTGCAGGAGCTCGACTCCCCGGAGGCGCTCTGGGCCGCCCCCCTCGGAGCCGGCACGGCCACCTGGGTGCTCGCCTGCGTCACGCGTGCCCTCCCCCGGCGGCGGGAGTGGATCGGCGGATTCTGGGCGGCTGCCTCCGTCACCGTGGTGGCCTCGGCCCTGGGCCTCCTGTCGGGGCTGGTGGCCATCGGTGCTCGCGTCCTCAGCGGATTCACGCCGTGGACGCTCGGCGCGGAATCGTCCTTGCCGTCGATCGTCTCGGACGCCGCCCTCGGTGCCCAGCTCGTTCCGCTGGTCCTCGCCGCGGGCAGCGCGGCCGCGTTGCTGACCCTGGGACACCTGCGACGCTTCGCGGCGATCCCGGTCGGGGCGGTCCTCCTGGCGGGAATCGTGGCGGCATCCCTCGCCCCGACGGTGTGGGCCGCGGCAGCCGCGCTCACCGCCATCGCCGCCGCCGCCCTCGCCGTGGCCTCGGTCCCCGCGCGCATCGCGTTCCCCGGTTCCCTCGCCGTGCTGTCGATATCCGGCACCGCGGCAGGTCTCGTCGCGTGGAGCACGGCCTACTCCAGTTCCGACATCTGGCCCTGGACGATGGCGGCACTGCTGGCGCTCCTCGTCGTCGGACGCGTGGTCGCGAGTCGGGTGTGGCCGCCGAACCGGGTACGCGCAATGGGCGCCGCCCACGTCAGCCTCGCCGCCGTGCTGGCGTGCACGATCGCGTTCTCGATCCCGCCCTGGCTCGAAGGGGCCGCCTCGGCGATGATCGGCACGTGGGCATCGCCGTGGCTGTGGCTGGGCACGGTGGCCTCGATACTGCTGGCGATCGCACTGTTCACGCCCAACCTCGTCGTCGTCGACCGCACGAGCCTCGCGCTCCCCCTCCTGGCGGGCGTCTTCGCGGGCGCCATCGTCACCGCATTCGACGTCGGGGAGGCCTTGGCGTGGCTGCCTGCGACCGCTGGTGCGATCGTCGCGGTGCTCGGGGTGCACCCCTCGGATTCCCGAGCGACCAGGATCGCGCTCGCGGCGACGGGTTCCAGTCGGCGGAGCGGAGCGCCGCCTCTGCGTCCGCAGCGGTTTCCGCCGCGGTCTCCTGCGTGGTCGGCACGCCGGGCTTCTTTGCCGGGAAGTGCTTCATCTCCTCAGGGTCG
>NZ_WJSP02000523.1 GCF_009720255.1 Agromyces humi
CCCGCCCCGGCCCCCGACCCGGTGCCCAACGCGCCCGCGCCCGTCGTCGAGTGGGGGCCTGCCTACGACACCGGGCCCATCCCCGGGGCCAGCGGAAGCCCCGCGCTCGACGGCAATGGCGTGCCCGCCAGCTACGTGGTCGTGTCGGGCGACAGCTTCTTCGACATCGCCCAGCGGTTCGAGCTGCCGCAGCAGCAGTTGCTGCGCATGAATCCGCAGATCCACGACTTCGGCGAGACCGTCTACATCGGCGACCTCATCAACCTCGACTGGACGAAGACCGGCTGACGCGGCCGCCGCGTCGGAGTAGCATCGGCCGCGAATGAAGGCTGGCTGATCGCATGAACGACGTCGTCACGCTCGAGCCGTGGAGTCCGTGGCCGCTGGTGATCCCAGGGGTCATCCTGGTCGCCGCGGTGGTCGCGTCCGTGCTCGGCACCCGCCTCCGGCGGAAGCGCGTGCGCGAGATGGGATACCTCGGCTTCCTCATCGCCGCGCTGGCCGCCTTCGCGATGATGTGGACGCTCTCGTCGATCTGGGACTCGAAGCAGCGCGTCGAGGCACTCACCCAGCTCGGCTACCTCACCCCGACGTTCGGTGGCGGAATGAGCTTCGCCGCGGGAACCACCGGCGTGGTGCCCTTCCAGGCCGTGCACGGCGCGGAGCGCGTTCGCGGCGTGCTGCGACCGTTGGGCGGGGATCAGTGGCAGGTCACCCTCGTCGAAGACGCCGAGGAGGACTGAGAGCGGGAGCCATGGAATGTCCCCCTTGACCGACGCGCTCGCGAACGAGATCGTCGCCATCGAGCCGTGGAGCCCGTGGCCGCTGGCCTTTCCCGCCGTCATCGCCTTCGTCGGGGTGCTCGCGTCGCTCGTGGGCACGCGGTTCCACTCGAAGACCATGCGGGAGAGCGGCTATGTGGCGTTCCTCGTCGGCGTGCTCGCCGCAGCCATGATGACGTGGTCGCTGTCGGGCATGTGGGACTCGGGGCGCCGGGCCGACGCGCTCATCGACCTCGGCTACGAGTCGCCGACGTTCAGCGGCAGCCTCGACCTCGCCGGCGGCCGCCTCGCACCGATCGCCTGGCAGGCCGTGCACGACGGCGAGCGGATGCGGGGGGTGCTGCGACCGCTCGGCGGCGACCGCTGGGGGATCGCCGAGCTCGAGCCGCGCTCGGAGTGAGCGACGCCCGCCCCGCCCCGCCACGCCGCGACCCGCGCCCGCGACCCGCCGCGACCCCTACGCGAACAGCGCCTGCCCCACGAACTCGCCCTTGGCGACCCCGCCGGGCACCGCGAAGATCGCCGAGCCGACGTGCTTGAGGTACTCGTTCAGGCCGTCGGCGGCGAGCCGCTGCTGCACGGTGATGAACTGCTCGGGCGAGCGCTGGAACGAGAGGAAGAAGAGGCCCGCGTCGAGTCGGCCGAGCTCGTCGTTGCCGTCGACGAAGTTGTAGCCGCGGCGCAGCATCCGCGCCCCGCCGTTGGCCGAGTGGTGCGCGAGACGCACATGCGCGTTCGTGTCGATGAGCGGCGCGCCGGTCGGCCCCTCGGCCTCGAAGTCGGGCTCGGTGAACTCCGTGCCGCCCGACATCGGGGCACCCTCGCCCTTCGAGCGGCCGACGAGCTTCTCCTGTTCGCCGAGCTGCACGCGGTCCCAGTTCTCGATGATCATGCGGATGCGGCGGGCCACGAGGTACGAGCCGCCCGCGAGCCATGCCGGCTCGTCGCCGGGCTGCACCCACACCTGCTCGTCGAGCACGGCGCCGTCCTCGGCCTTCACGTTCGCGGTGCCGTCCTTGAACCCGAACAGGTTGCGAGGCGTCGCCTGCGCGGTCGACGTCGACGAAGTGCGGCCGAAGCCGAGCTGCGACCAGCGCAGGCTCGCCCGGCCGAAGGCGATGCGGCTGAGGTTTCGGATGGCGTGCACGGCGACCTGCGGGTCGTCGGCGCACGCCTGGATGCAGAGGTCGCCGCCGCTGCGCTCGGGCTGCAGCGCGTCGCCCTGGAACCGCGGCAGCGGTTCGAGTCCGGCGGGTCGGCGGGCGGCGAGCCCGAACCGGTCGACCCCGTCGGCATCGGCGAAGAGCCCGGGCCCG
>NZ_WJSP02000524.1 GCF_009720255.1 Agromyces humi
TCCGATGGTTCGTGCACGCGGTTCGTGCCGTCGACATGGAGACACCGGCCGCCCGCCGGTTGTGACAGCGACGTCGTGACGCGATCGACGTCACGACCGCCTGAGCACGATCGCCGCCGGGAACCGGGCACCGCGTCGGGCAGGCACCGCTTGCACGCGCGGAGCCCGGCCTCGTGGGCGGCCGCCGCGGTGAGGTAGAAGCTCACGTTCGACGGCTTCGGTGCCACGGCCGGGCAGCTCGGCCGGCAGTAGATGCCCGTGGAGTGGACGCCCGTGATGAACTGGCCGTCGAATCGCGCGTCGCGAGCCTGCATCGCGCGGTAGCGCTCGGCGAACACGGGGTCGGCGAGCGGGTCGGCGGCCGTGCGGCTCACCGGGCGGGCCGGTCTCGCGAGTGCGGCGGGATGGGGCGTCATGCGTCCAGCCTCGCACGGAGGGCCGACATCGACCGGCGGAAATCGGACATGGCCGCGTCGTCGGACTGGCGGCCGATGAAGCTAGCGTGGAGGGATGCCCCACGACGTGCTCGCCCGCCTCCAGGACGCCCTCGGGGCATCCGTCGCCACCGATCCCGCCGCCCTCGACGAGAGCCGGGAGGACCGCTCCGGATGGCGGAGCGCGAGCCGGCCGCTCGCCGTCGTGCACGCGGCATCCGTCGAGGAGGTGCAGGCCGTGCTGCGCCTCGCCCACGAGACGCACACGCCGGTCGTCCCACGCGGCGCCGGAACCGGCCTGGCGGGCGGCGCGATCGCGAGCCCCGGCGCGATCGTGCTCGACGTCTCACGGATGAACCGCATCCTCGAGGTCTCCGAGGCCGACGAGCTCGCCGTCGTCGAGCCGGGCGTGCTCAACGGCGACCTCAACGATGCGCTCGCCCCGCTCGGCCTCTGGTTCGCACCCGACCCGGCCAGCCGCGCCATCTCGACGATCGGCGGCAACATCGCGACGAATGCGGGCGGCCTCCTCTGCGCGAAGTACGGCGTCACCCGCGAGGCCGTGCTCGGCCTGGCCGTCGTGCTCGCCGACGGGCGGCTGCTCCGCACCGGCCACCGCACCGTGAAGGGCGTCACCGGGTACGACCTCACCGCGCTCCTCACCGGTTCGGAGGGCACGCTCGGCGTCATCGTCGAGGCGACGGTGCGCCTGCGCCCCATCGTGCCGGGCGAGGTCGTCACCGTCGCCGCGGCGTTCCCGGGCGTCGAGGCCGCCGCCGCGGCATCCGCCGCGGTCACCGCCGCGCGCATCCGCCCGGCAGTGCTCGAGCTCATTGATTCCGCCGCGCTGACCCGCATCGCCGCCCACCTCGGCGACGCGGCGCTCGCCGGCACGCCGCTCGAGCAGACGGCGGCCGGCGAGGCGTTCCTGCTCGCGCAGAGCGACGACGGCGGCGCAGTCGAGGAGGCCGCACGCATCGCCGAGGCCTTCGCCGCCGCGGGCGGGCGGGTCACGGTGTCGACGGATGCCGCGACCGGCGACCGCCTGCTCGACATCCGCCGGGCCATGCACCCGGCGCTCGCGGCATCCGGCAACGTGCTCATCGAGGACGTGGCGGTGCCGCGCTCGCGACTGCCCGAGATGTTCCGTGCCATCGACGAGATCGGCGCGCGGTACGGCATCGAGATCCCCACGATCGCGCACGCCGGCGATGGAAACCTGCACCCGAACTTCGTGTTCACGGGCGACGAGGTGCCGGCGGATGTCTGGGCCGCGGCCGACGACCTGTTCCGCGCCGCGGTGGCCCTGGGCGGCACCCTCACGGGCGAGCACGGAGTGGGCATCCTCAAGCGCCGGTGGCTGGCCGACGAGCTCGGCGACGACTCGTTCGGCCTGCAGCGCGGGATCAAGGAGCTCTTCGACCCCACCGGCGTCCTGAACCCCGGCGTCATGTTCGCGACATCCGACGACTGAGCGCGACACCGCGACCCGGTCGCGACCCGCGACCGGGTCTCGACCAGCAGCCGGCTCTCACCCCGCGCAACCCGCTGCCCCGAGGCGGGCGGGGTCGATAGGCTGCGCGGATGACCAGCG
This sequence comes from Agromyces humi, assembly GCF_009720255.1. GTDB lineage: Bacteria > Actinomycetota > Actinomycetes > Actinomycetales > Microbacteriaceae > Agromyces > Agromyces humi. The sequence continues at coordinate 2,029 of NZ_WJSP02000524.1, forward strand.
CCCCTGCCCCGCCGCCCGAGCTGAACCCGTCGCCCGCTCCACCGCTCTGGTCGGCG
>NZ_WJSP02000525.1 GCF_009720255.1 Agromyces humi
GCGCCCGGGGCCCCGCCGCCGAGACGGCAGCCGCGACATCCGACGCCGACGACGCCTGAGCCCGGCTCCGCCGTCAGCCGCCGTCGCGCACGAGGCGGCGCAGCAGTCCGGCGAGCGTCGCCTGCTCGTCGCGACTCAAGCCGCGCAGCGCCTCCCCCTCGCGACCGGCGAGCTCGCGCATGGCCTCGTCGACGTGGGTGGCGCCGTCGTCGGTGAGGCGCACGAGCACGCTCCGGGCGTCGTTGGGGTTGGGACGGCGCTCGACGAGCCCACGCCGGGTGAGGTTGTCGAGCCGGTTCGTCATCGCCGCGCTGCCGATCATCGTCGCGGCGATGAGCTGGCCGGGGCTGAGCTCGTGCGGCGGCTCCTCGCGCCGCAGTGCGGCGAGCACGTCGAACTCCCACGCCGCGAGCCCGGCCGCGCTGAACGCCTCGGCACGCAGGTGCGCCAGCCGGTTCGCCGCCCGTCGCAGCCGCGACATGACGTCGAGCGGCGTCAGGTCGACGCCGGGGAGCCGACGCGACCACGCGTCGATGATCAGGTCGACGTCGTCATCGCGATCGCTCGCCGTTGGGGCCATACCGTCGAACGTACCTCGCTCGCGAGCCGCGTCGGCCTATTGCCGCGGCAGCACGGTCAGCACCCGCTGGATGTGCTCGCGGAACTCCGCCATGAAGCCCGTCAGGAACTCCTCGGTGCCGGCGTTGCGGATCTCGCCGTCGTCGCCGAAGGTCTCTGTCGAGTACTGGATGTACGCCTCGGGCGCGGTCATCTGCCGGGCGTTGCAGAAGCTCAGCACCGCACGCAGGCTCTGCTGCGCGAGCGCCGTGCCGATGGAGCCGACGGAGGCGCCGATGACCGCCGCCGGGATGTGGTCGAACGAGTTCTGCCCCCACGGGCGGGAGGCCCAGTCGATCGCGTTCTTGAGCGCGCCGGGGATCGAGCGGTTGTACTCGGGGGTCACGAAGAGCAGGGCGTCGGATGCCGCGATCGCCTCCTTCAGCGCGAGCGCCTCGGGCGGGTAGTCGTGGTCGTAGTCCTGGCTGTACAGCGGCAGGTTCCCGATCGGGATCTCGGTGAAGGCGAGGTCGTCCGGCGCGACCCGGATCAACGCCTTCGAGAGGATGCGGTTGACGGATGTCGACGACAGGCTGCCGACGAAGTAGCCGACCTGGTACGTGGGCATGGTGCCTCCTCACTCGGGGGCCCCACGCTACGCCCGCCGCCCTCGCCGCACGAGGGGTTGCGGAGTGGCCGCATGGGCGTCGAGGCTGGGCGCCGGGTGTGCGGTGTCGGCGCTCGAACCTACGATGGACCGCGGAGGCAGACCATGAGCGAGCAGGCCCTGAACGCCGATCGCCTCGGCGACGGCGCAGACGGCATGCGCCCGGGCGAGCACTCCTGGCCCGGCGACCTCACCACCGTCGACACTCGCTTCGGCGTGTTCGCGGCCGTCGACGACGGCGAGGTCACCCGCATCCGCAACATCCGCTATGCCCGCGCCGAACGGTTCGCGCCGGCCGTGCCGGTCGAGCCCGATCCGCACGAGGCATCCGCTCGGCAGTACCAGCGACTCGGATGCCCCCAGCCGCCCGCCTCGAGCGACGGCCTCTTCGGCGGCACGATGCGCGGCGTCGAGTTCGACGAGGACTGCCTGCGGCTCTCGATCACGCGCCCCGCCGATTGGGCCGGCGAGGCCCTGCCGGTCATGGTGTGGGTGCACGGCGGCTCGTACGTCTCGGGGGCGGGCGACGTCGGCGGCTACGATCCCGCCGCGCTCGTGCGCGAGCAGCGCGTCGTCGTGGTCACGATCACCTACCGGCTGGGCGTGCTCGGATTCCTCGGCGGCGGCGAACCCGGCGGCCGGCCGGCCAACCTCGGTCTGCTCGACCTGATCGAGGCGCTGCGGTGGGTCCGTTCGCGCATCGACGCGTTCGGCGGCGACCCCGGGCGGGTGACGGTCTACGCCTCGAGATGCTGGGTGCTCTCGCGGAGCGCCGCCGCGATGCTCGAGACCGCACGGTCGATCCGCCCGATGTCCTTGCGGATCTCGTAGATGCGACGATGGTCCTCGGTGGTGCCC
>NZ_WJSP02000526.1 GCF_009720255.1 Agromyces humi
GGTCGGCGGCGATCACGCGCGCACCCGCCGCGGCGAGCGCGCTCACGGTCGCGGCGCCGATGCCGGATGCCGCGCCGGTGACCACGATCGTCCGTCCGTCCATCCCGTGCATGTCGATCCCTCCGTGCCCGCACCGGCAGCGGTGCCGGCACCGACCCAAGTCAATCGCCGTCGGCGCGCGGATGCCACGCTGCGCCAGCGGGAACGGTGATGCGAGGCATCACGATCCACGATCGCCGCCCGTTGCCTCGCGCCGTACGCTCGGGCCATGACCACCGACGGGCATCCCTCTGCGCTGCGCCCCGCCGAGCTCTTCTCGTGCCGGGGGCAGGTCGCCGTCGTGACCGGCGCGACGTCGGGCATCGGCCGTGCGTCGGTCGACTGATCATCAACAGTGTCGATGCGCGACATCATCAGGTTCAGCTTCCCTGATGAAGCATGCTCGCCGAGAGTGGATGCAGTGTCGAACGCGGCACGCACCAACCCTCGGCCGATGCGCCGCACCCCGAACACGAAGGATCGACGATGATCACCCTCCTGTCCCATCTCTCGCACGTCGAGATCGCGGCGCCCGACGTCGAGGCCTCGGTGGCCTTCTACGAGGAGCGCCTCGGCCTCCGCCAGGTCGGCCGCGACAGCGGCAAGGCCTACCTCCGCTCCTGGGGCGACTACACGCACCACAGCGTCGTCATCTCCGAGGGCCCCGAGCCCGCGCTCGTCGAGATCGGCTGGCGCACCACCAGCGCCGAGGCGCTCGACGAGGCGGCGCGTCGCGTCGAGGAGGCCGGCGTGACCGGCGAGTGGTCGGACTCCGGGCCCGGCCGCGGCCGCTCCTACGTCTTCACCGGCCCGTGGGGCCACACCATCCGCCTCGCGTGGGACGTCGAGCAGTACGAGGCCGACGACGAGCACGCGTCGATCTACCCCGACCGCCCCGAACGCCGCTCGAGCGTCGCGGGCGCCCCGCGGTTCCTCGACCACGTCACGATCGCGGCATCCGACGTGAAGGCCTTCGCGAAATGGCACCACGAGGTGCTCGGCTTCCGCATCATGGCCTACACCGAGCTCGACGAGGCGCCCATCACGGTCTTCGCCGTCATCACGACGAACGAGAAGTCGCACGACCTCGGCGTCGTGCTCGACAGCTCCTCGCGCCCCGGCCGCATCAACCACTACGCGTTCTGGGTCGACACCCGCGAGGAGCTCCTCATCGCCGCCGACGTGCTCATGGAGAACGGCACCCACATCGAGTACGGTCCGTCGATCCACGGCATCGGCGAGCAGTCCTTCCTCTACTTCCGTGACCCGAGCGGCCTGCGCATCGAGGTCAACACGGGCGGCTACCGCAACTACGTGCCCGACTGGAACGCGAACACCTGGAAGCCGTCGACCGGCTCGAACAACCTCTACCGCAACAGCGCGATGCCCATGTCGATGACCGAGTCGTTCCCGCCCGACGAGGGCCGTCCGACCGCCACCGAGGAGGGCATCGTGCCGGGTACCGAGGAGGCGCTGCTCAACCCCTACGCCAAGCACGGTCAGGGCTGAGACGCGGGCCGAGGGGCCGGGTCGGACGGGGGTGAGTGCCCGTCCGCCCCGGCCCTTCGTCATGGGCCATGCCGCGCGCCGTCGCGCACTGACTGCGAGGTGACGCGAATCGACCTTCCGCCGCCCGCGAAGGTCGATTCGCGTCACCTCGAGGGTGGGGGCGGCGAGGACGGACGGCGGGCGGCGCCCGGCGGTGAGCTGCGTGGGTCAGGCGCGGGCGAACACGGCCGCGAGGGCCTGGCCGCCGCCGATGCACATCGTCTCGAGGGCGAGATCGCCGTCGATGGCCGGCAGCTCGTGCGCGAGGGTCGCGAGCATGCGGATGCCGGTGGCGCCGATCGGGTGGCCGATCGAGATGCCGCTCCCCCGCGGGTTCAACCGCGGGTCTTCGGCGTCGAGCCCCCAGTCGGCGAGGCACGCGAGCACCTGCACGGCGAACGCCTCGTTCAGCTCGATCAGGTCGAGGTCGGCGAAGCGGATGCCGGCGCGCTCGAGCGCGAGGTTCGCCGCGGGCACGGGCGCGACGCC
>NZ_WJSP02000527.1 GCF_009720255.1 Agromyces humi
CACTCGCCGCCGGCCGCGTCCAGGCCGCCGAGCCGGCCGGGTGCCCCCAGAATTGGGACCCACCGCCGCGGGACGCAGGCGGTACGCTCGGCACAGGCGGGTGGCGACCCCCGGACGGTGGACGCTGCCCGCGAAACGGAGGCCCCCGATGAACGACGCCCGCCCCCTGCGCGTCGCGATCGCCGATGACGCGCTGCTGCTGCGCGAGGGCATCGCCAAAGTCCTCGAAGGCGGTGGGATCGAGGTCGTCGCCTCGGTCGGCACCGGCGACGAGCTCCTCGAGGTCGTGCGCGGCGGTGGAGTGGATGCCGCCGTGCTCGACATCCGCATGCCGCCGAGCTATCGCGACGAGGGCATCGCCGCCCTCGAGACCATGCGCGCCGATGGCTCCACGATCGGCGTGCTGCTCCTGTCGATGTACGCCACGCCCGAGTACGCGCTCCGCGTCATGGGCGCGGGCAGCGGCACCGGCTACCTGCTGAAGGAGCGGGTGTCCGAGCCGCAGACCCTCGTGCGCGCGGTCGAGACCGTCGCGTCGGGCGGCTCGGTCGTCGACCCCGAGGTCGTGGAGCAGCTCGTGAAGCGCACCCGCGCCGACGACCCGCTGTCGCGGCTCACCGAGCGGGAGCGCTCGGTGCTCGAGCTCATGGCGCAGGGCTATTCGAACGGCGGCATCGCGCAGACGCTGTTCCTCGGCCTGAAGACCGTCGAGACGCACGTGCGCAGCATCCTGCAGAAGCTCGACCTCGAGGAGTCGCCCGAGCACCACCGGCGCGTGCTCGCCGTGCTCACGCTCCTCGGCGAACGGTGATGGCCCCCGGCCGCAAGGGCCGGATCGCCAGGCGCACGGTCGTCATCGTCGTCGCCGTCGCGCTGAGCCTCTGGATGGAGGTCGCCGGCTACTTCGCCACGCCCGCCTCCGAGCGACCCGAGGTCTCGTACACGACCCTGCATGCGATCGTGCCGCTGGTGTTCGCGGCGTGCGCCGGCGTGGCGTGGCGGATCGGCCCGACCAGGGCGCCCGCGCGGCTGATGATCGCGTTCGTCGTGCTGTGGATCCCCCAGTCGATCTACTTCGTCATCGGCGGCTTCGACTGGCTGTGGCCGATCGTGCGCGGCGTCGACCTCTGGTGGGCGGTCATCGCCGGTGTCATCGTGCTGGTCTACCCGAAGGGGTTCCTCGCCGACCGCGTCGACCGGTGGATCGCCGGCATCGCGATCGTGGCCTCCGTCGTCAACCTGCTCGGCGTCGTGCTGCTGGCGACGCCCGACGCGGTGGCGTGCGGCTGCGTCGCCCCCAACCCGTACCAGGTCGTCGACGCGCCTGCGCTCTTCGCGGCGATCGACGTGGGGTACCGCATCATCGGCGTGGGGCTCGCCCTCGTCATCGCGGGCCGCCTGCTCGTGCGCTGGGTGCGCGCGAGCGTGCCGGCGCGCACCGTGGCGTTCCTGATGCCCCTCGCCCTGTTCGCCTGGGCCAGCACGCTCGCGGCGCAGGCGGTGACGTACGCGGCGGCGACGACCACCGACACCGTGCTCGCCACCGTCTCGCTCATCGCGATCGCCTCGATTCCGGTGAGCTTCGACGCCGGGGTGGCCCACGCGCGCAACATGCGGTCGCGCGTCGCCGACCTCATGCGCATCACCCGGGAGGGCGCCGACCGGGGCCTCTGGGCCGAGTCCCTCGCCCGCACGCTCCGCGACGCGTCGGTGCGGGTCTACTGGTGGGACGAGGAGCGCGGTCGGTACGCGGATGCCGCGGGCACGCCCATCGAGCCCGACGCCGCTGATCCCCGGGGCAGCCACAGCATCCTCCCCGTCGCGTCGCCGCTCGGTGCCCCGATCGCGCTCATCCGCCACGACCGCGTCCTGACCGACAACATGCGCCTGCTCGACGGGGTGTCGAGCGCCCTGCGCCTCTCGGTCGACAACGGCCGGCTCCGCTCCGAGATCGAGCGCACCCTGGAGCAGGTGCGGCAGTCGCGCCAGCGCATCGTGGAGGCGGGCGTCGAGGCGCGACGTCGCATCGAGCGCGACCTGCACGACGGCGCGCAGCAGCACCTGGTGTC
>NZ_WJSP02000528.1 GCF_009720255.1 Agromyces humi
GAACGGCGCGGCGTGCTGCGCGGACTCAACGCCGCGCCGAACGTGGGACCCGAGGTCGCAGTGGTCGGCGTCGAGCTCGTCGGTGACGCGCTCCGCACGAACGATCCGCGCCTCGTCGCGGCGGCGCTCGGCCCGTTCGCGGCCGACCATCTCGACGAGCACGGCTGGCGTCACGGCGTCCTCAAGGCGCTCTTCATGCAGCTCCCGCTCGACGTCGTCGCGGGGCTCGATCGCCGCGCCGACCCGGAGCTCGCCCGCATGGCCGCCGCGCTCATCGCCGAACGGCGGGCCGCGGGGCGCGCCGTGAGCGACGACATGACGCGCCTCGCCGCCATCACCACCACGTCAGGAGCATGAACATGCGAATCTTCGATCCCCACATCCACATGAGCGCCCGTACCACCGACGACTACGTCGCCATGTACGAGTCGGGCGTGCGGGCGGTGGTCGAGCCGTCGTTCTGGCTCGGGCAGCCGCGCACGAGCGTGGGTAGCTTCGTGGACTACTTCGACGGGCTGATCGGCTGGGAGCGGTTCCGCGCCGCGCAGTACGGGATCCGCCACCACTGCACGATCGGCCTCAACCCGAAGGAGGCGAACGATCCGCGCTGTCGTGAGGTGCTGGCGGTGCTGCCGCGGTACCTCGCCAAGGACGGCGTGGTCGCCGTCGGCGAGCTCGGCTACGACTCGATGACGCCCGAGGAGGATGAGGTGTTCGTCGCCCAACTCGACCTGGCCCGCGACGTCGGCCTCCCGGCGGTCGTGCACACCCCGCACCGCGACAAGGCGGCCGGTACGACGCGCACCCTCGACGTCGTGCGCGACTCGGGCATCGGCTCCGAGCGGGTCGTGGTCGACCACCTCAACGAGACCACGGTCGCCGAGGTCGCCGACTCGGGGTGCTGGATGGGCTTCTCCATCTACCCCCACACGAAGATGGACGAGCACCGCATGGTCGCGATCCTCCGGGAGTACGGCACCGAGCGGATGCTGGTGAACTCCGCCGCGGACTGGGGGCAGTCCGACCCGCTGAAGACCCGCAGGACCGCCGAGGCCATGCTCGGCGCCGGCTTCACCGAGCACGACGTCGACGTGGTGCTCTGGCAGAATCCCGTCGCCTTCTACGGGCAGAGCGGGCGCCTGCACCTGGATCCGGTGCCCGGATTCGTCGTGCACGAGCCACTCGCCCCGACGACGTTCGAGGGCAACTCCGTGCTGCGGGGAGCCCGGGTCTGATGGAGCTCTCCTACTGCACGAACGTGCACCCCGCCGAGGATCTCGAGGGCGTGCTCGAACAGCTCGATGCCTTCGCCGGTCCGGTGCGGGAGCGCGCCGGCCTCGATCGGCTCGGCGTGGGGCTCTGGCTCCCGGCGGAGCTCGCGGCCCGCCTTGCGTCGAGCGCCGACGACCGCGAACGCCTGCGCGCACGGCTCGACGCGAACGGACTGGTCCTGCGCACCGTCAACGCGTTCCCGTACCGGGCGTTCCACGCCGAGGTCGTGAAGCTCGACGTCTACCGACCCGACTGGACCGACGAACGCCGCGTCGCGCACACGCTGGACTGCGCCGCAGTGCTCGCCCAACTCCTCCCCGACGGGGACGCCGGCAGCATCTCGACCCTGCCGCTCGGATGGCGGGAGCCATGGACGGCCGACCACGACCGGCGGGCCACGGCCTCGCTCGCGCACGTGTCCCGCCGGCTCCGCGCCCTCCGCGCGGAGACGGGCCGCACCGTGCGGCTCGCGATCGAACCCGAGCCCGGCTGCGTGCTCGACACGGTGCACGACGTGGTGTCCTGGCTGGCCCCGCGTACCCGCTCGGGCGAGGTCGACCCCGAGTTCGTCGGCGTCTGCCTCGACACGTGCCACCTCGCCGTCTCGTTCGCCGATCCGGATGCCGCGGTGCGCGAGATCGCCGACGCCGGGCTGCGCGTGGTGAAGGTGCAGGCCTCGGCGGCGCTGCACGTCGAGCGACCGTCGGATGCCGCGAGCCGCGACGCGGTCGCCGCCTTCGTCGAGCCGCGCTACCTCCACCAGACGCGCGAGCGGCAGCCCGACGGCAGCGTGC
>NZ_WJSP02000529.1 GCF_009720255.1 Agromyces humi
CGGATCATCGCTCCGAGCAGCAGAGTGTGTACGACGTCCTCGTCGCGGACCTTCCGCTTGCCGACGTCGTGCGCGACCCGGCGCACCCCTACCTGGCCCGCTTCACCGGTACCCCCACCTACCTGCCGAACCCCCGCTGGATCGCGCGAGGCCGGCTCATCCCGGCGGACGCGCCGCGCGAGGTCACCGTCGGCTCTGCCGCCGAGGGCCTGCAGCATGTCTACGAGGTGCCGGGCGAGGTCGAGTTCGAGCTTCGCGGCGAGACCTTCCGGCTCACGGCGTTCAACGGGCACGCGCCCGGCACGCTCCAGGTGCTCTTCACGGATGCCACGAGCGGGCTGACGACCTACGCGGCGAACCGCTCGCTCGAGATCGACGCGCCCGACGCCGACGGCACGGTGCAGCTCGACTTCAACCGCGCGGTGAACCTGCCCTGCGCCTACACCGACCACGCCACCTGCCCCCTGCCGCCTGCCGGGAACCGGCTGCCCGTGGGCATCGAGGCCGGGGAGAAGACGCCCGTCGAGCGCAACGTCGCCTGACCGGCGGCGCCCAGCCCCGCAGCATCCGACCGCCATCGACGCGCCCAGAACCGGAGAACCGCATGCGCTTCCAGATCCTCGACATCGTCCCGTACGTGCAGAACCCGGTCACCGGGCGGCTCGTCAGCCCGGCCGAGCGGCTCGACCAGACCGTGGAGTTCGCCCGCCGGGCCGAACGGCTCGGGTTCGACGCCTTCGCGGTGGGCGAGCGGCACGCGGGGCACTTCCTCTCGTCGTCGCCGACCGTGCTGCTCGGCGCGATCGCCGCGGTCACCTCGACGATCCGCCTGCAGACCGGGGTGACCGTGCTCTCGGTGCTCGACCCGGTGCGCGTCGCCGAGGACTATGCGACCATCGACCAGCTCTCGCGCGGCCGGCTCGAGCTCACGATCGGCAAGGGCAATGAGGCGGCACAGTTCCCACTGTTCGGGCTCGAGGTCGACGACCAGTGGGAGCTGCTCGCCGACCGGTACGCGCTGCTGCGCCGGCTCTGGCGAGAGACCGACGTCGACTGGGAGGCGACGCCGTACACGCGCGCGCAGCGGGGCACCACCACCCTGCCGCGGCCGTACGCCGGAGCGCCGCGGGTGTGGCACGGCTCGGCGACCACGCTCGCATCGGCGGCGCTCGCGGCACGCTGGGGGGACCCGCTGTTCAGCGCGAACGCGATCCAGCCGCTCCGCAACTACGCGGTGCTCGTGCAGCACTACCGCGACGAGCGCGCACGTCACGGGCACGACCCCCGGTTCGCCTACGTGGGAGCCGGCGCCGGTGCACTGTTCATCGCCGACACGACGCAGCAGGCGCGGGAGCTGTACGGGCCGGTCTACGAGGCGCTCGTCGCCGCGACGAACGTGCCGGGCAACAACTCCCCGTTCCGCGACATCGACCACGCCATCGCCGAGGGGCCCGCGCTCGTCGGCAGCCCGCAGCAGGTCATCGACAAGATCGGCCGTTTCCACGAGGCGCTCGGGCACGACCTGCAGTCGATCAGCCTGCCCACGACCCTGCCGGTCGAGCAGCAGGTCGAGCTCGTCGAGCGCTTCGCCGCCGAGGTCGCCCCGGTCGCGCGCCGGGAGTTCCCCAGCACGCTGTGGGGTCCGGGCGATCCGTACGCGCTCCGCCCCGCGGTCAGCGGCGGCGTCGAGGCGGATGCCGCGGCGACCGTCGAGGCCGCGTCGGCATCGGCATCGGGATCCGCCTCGGCCCGCCGCGTCGCCGTCGCGGCCGGAGCAGTCCGATGAGGGCGGCGTCCGGGGGCGCCCGTAGGATCGTGGATCGATGAGCGAGAGCCAGCAGCGGCGCCCCGCGGCGCCCGAACCGAGCGACGGCGTGGTCGTGCGCCTCGCGCGGCCCGACGAGTACGACGAAGTCGCCGCCCTCTCGCTGCGCGCCTATGAGCTCGACTACGAGATCTCCGACGGCTACCGTGCCTCGATCCGCGCCGTTGCCGAACGCGCTGCCGAGCACGAGGTCTGGGTCGCCGCGGATGCCGCGACCGGCGCGGCCGCGGGCGCG
>NZ_WJSP02000053.1 GCF_009720255.1 Agromyces humi
CGGCCTCGCGCGCCGCCTGCGCCGCACGCATGCGCCCGATGAGTTCCTGGCGGGCGAGCTGCCAGCGGTACACCGCTGTCGACCGCTCCAGGAGGTCCGCCGCCTCGGGCACGCCGAGCTCGAGCCCGCACACCCGGCATCGCGTGGCGTACAGCCTGCTGAAGCACGCCGGGCACTTGGTGGTGTCGACGAGTTCGGCGGGGTCAGCGGGCCAGCGCGTCAGATCCGTCGCGGCGGTGCGCGGGGTGGGGTCCGTCATGGGCCACACTCTGCCACGCACGCCGGCGGCATCGGTGGAGATTCCACAGGCCCGTTCGAGGGGCAACCCCTCGGCGGACCGGGCGCCCGTCGTGGGCGGGGGAGCCGATACCGGGCCGGCACAACGTCGGCCCTGCGCGGTGCAGTAGACTTTCCCGGGTCCATCCGTGCTTGCCCATGCTTCGGCATGCCGTGCGGGTGAATCGACGAGTTGAGTCAGCGACTCGGGGCGTAGCTCAGCTTGGTAGAGCGCCCGCTTTGGGAGCGGGAGGTCGCAGGTTCGAATCCTGTCGCCCCGACGAGTCGCCCAGTGGCTCGACACGAACTTCCACACAACAGGAGATCTTCCACATGCCGACCACTTCGGTTGAGAAGCTGAGCCCCACGCGCGCCAAGCTCACCATCTCGGTGACGCCCGAGGAGCTGAAGCCCAGCATCGCCCACGCCTACGAGCACATCGCCGAGCAGATCAACGTGCCGGGCTTCCGCAAGGGCAAGGTGCCGCCGCCCATCATCGACCAGCGGGTCGGCAAGGCCGCCGTGCTCGAGCACGCGGTCAACGAGGGCCTCGACACCTTCTACCGCGCCGCGGTCACCGAGCACGAGCTGCGCCCCCTCGGTCGCCCCGAGGCCGACATCGTGGAGTGGCCCAGCGAGAAGGACTTCTCGGGCGACCTGCTGCTCGCCATTGAGGTCGACGTGCGTCCCGAGATCGAGCTGCCCGCCTACGACGGCCTCGAGCTGACGGTCGACTCGGTCGAGATCGGCGACGACGAGGTCACCGAGGAGCTCGACCGGCTCCGCAGCCGCTTCGGCACGCTGATCACCGTCGACCGCCCCGCGAAGCCCGGCGACTTCGTCACGCTCGACCTGGTCGCCACGATCGGTGACGCCGAGGTCGACACCGCGAGCGGCATCTCGTACGAGCTCGGCTCGGGCGAGCTGCTCGAGGGCATCGACGAGGCGCTCGACTCGCTGACCGCCGACGAGACCACCACCTTCGAGTCGAAGCTCCTGGGCGGCGAGCACGAGGGTGAGACCGCTGAGATCACGGTCACCGTCACCGCCGTCAAGGAGCGCGAGCTCCCCGAGGCCGACGACGACTTCGCGCAGATCGCGAGCGAGTTCGACACGCTCGACGAACTCACCGCCAGCCTCAAGGAGCAGGTGGCCCGCAACAAGTCGTTCGGCCAGGGCACGCAGGCCCGCGACCTCCTCGTCGAGAAGCTGCTCGAACTGGCCGACGTGCCCGTCGCCGACGGCGTCATCGAGGACGAGGTGCACCGTCACCTCGAGTCCGAGGGTCGCCTCGAGGACGACGAGCACCGCGCAGAGGTCACCGAGTCCAGCACGAAGGCCTTCAAGACCCAGATCGTCCTCGACGCGATCGCCGAGGCCGAGAAGGTCCAGGTCAGCCAGGACGAGCTCACCCAGTACCTCGTCCAGGGCGCCGCCCAGTACGGCATGGACCCGAACGAGTTCGTCCAGGTCCTGAGCCAGAACGGCCAGATCCCCGCCATGGTCGGCGAGGTCGCGCGCAACAAGGCGCTCGCGATCGCGCTCGGCAAGGCGAAGGTCACGGATGCCGCCGGCAACCCGGTCGACCTCTCCGAGTTCACGGCCGTGGCCGACGCCGAGGACGAGGGCGCGGATGCGGCTGCCGACGCCGAGGCCGCCGACGCGCCCGCCGAGGAGAAGAAGCCGGCGCGCAAGCGTGCGGCGAAGAAGGCCGACGCCGACGAGAGCGCGGATGCCGCGGCCGACGCCGAGGCGCCTGCCGAGGAGAAGAAGCCCGCCCGCAAGCGCGCTGCCAAGAAGGCCGACGCCGAGTAGGCGACGGAGCATCGCACGCGGGGCCGGACGGATTCGTCCGGCCCCGCGTCGTTCCCCGTGGAGGACCGATGAACGACTGGCAGGACCGCGTCGATGCGGTGTGGGCGGCCGCCGAGGCGATCGGCGACGATGAGGTGATCCGGCGGATCGACGGGCTCGCCGCCGAGCGTCCAGACGGTGATCCCGTCGCCTGCTTCGAGCGAGCCGGTGCCCGGGATGCCGCCGGGCGGGAGGCGGAGGCCGAGCTCCTCTACCGCGAGGCGCTCGCGCTCGGGCTCGCCGGGTCCGAGCGCGTGCAGGCGTGCATCCAGCTCGCCTCGACGATCCGCAACCTCGGTCGCCCCCGCGAGGCGATCGAGCTGCTCGACCTCATCGAGCCCGACGCGGGCGAGCTCGGCGACGCCGTCGTCGCGTTCCGCGCGCTCGCCCTGGTCGACGCCGGCGACGCCCGCCGCGCGGCATCCGAGGCGCTCACGGCGCTGGCGCCGCACCTCGTGCGATACCGCGTGTCGCTCTCGGCATACGCCGCGGAGCTCGCGGCATCCGCCTAGGGCGAACAGCCCCGTTCCCGTGTGTTGCACCGGATAGATTCGATGCAACGCGACAACGGAAACGGAGCGACACATGGCCGAACCGACACTGGGACCCAGTGTTTTCGATCGACTGCTGAAGGACCGCATCATCTGGCTGGGTTCCGAGGTGCGCGACGACAACGCCAACGAGATCGCGGCGAAGCTGCTGCTCCTCGCCGCCGAGGACCCGAAGCGGGACATCTTCCTCTACGTCAACTCGCCGGGCGGTTCGATCACCGCCGGCATGGCGATCTACGACACCATGCAGTTCGTGCCGAACGACATCGTCACCGTCGGCATCGGCATGGCGGCGTCGATGGGGCAGCTGCTCCTCACGGCCGGCACGAAGGGCAAGCGGTACATCACGCCCAACGCGCGCGTGCTGCTGCACCAGCCGCACGGCGGCTTCGGCGGCACCGCGAGCGACATCCAGACGCAGGCGCAGCTCATCCTCGACATGAAGCGCCGACTCGCCGAGATCACCGCGGCGCAGACCGGCAAGTCCGTCGAGCAGATCAACGCCGACGGCGACCGCGACCGCTGGTTCAACGCGCAGGAGGCCCTCGAGTACGGCTTCGTCGACCACATCCGGGAGTCGGCGCTCGACGTGTCCGGCGGCGGCGGCACCGAGCAGGCGTAGCACCGAGAGAAGAGAGAACGAGCGAATGAACACCCCCACCTTCGGCGGAGTCGCGAACAACGGCCTGCAGATGCCGGGCTCGCGCTACATCCTGCCGAGCTTCGAGGAGCGCACGGCCTACGGCTACAAGCGCCAGGACCCGTACGCGAAGCTCTTCGAGGACCGCATCATCTTCCTCGGCGTGCAGGTCGACGACGCGTCGGCCGACGACATCATGGCCCAGCTCCTCGTGCTGGAGTCGATGGACCCCGACCGAGACATCATCCTCTACATCAACTCGCCCGGCGGCTCGTTCACGGCCATGACCGCGATCTACGACACGATGCAGTACATCCGTCCGCAGATCCAGACGGTCGTGCTCGGCCAGGCGGCGTCCGCGGCGGCGGTCATCGCGGCGGCGGGCACCCCCGGCAAGCGCCTCGCGCTGCCGAACGCGCGCGTGCTGATCCACCAGCCGGCGATGGGCGAGGCGGGCCACGGGCAGGCCTCCGACATCGAGATCCAGGCTGCAGAGATCATGCGCATGCGCGAGTGGCTCGAGGAGACGCTCTCGCGTCACTCGAACCGCAGCAAGGAGCAGGTCAACACCGACATCGACCGCGACAAGATCCTGTCGGCCGAGGAGTCCCTCGAGTACGGGCTCATCGACCAGGTGCTCACCTCGCGCAAGGCCCTGCCGGCGATCACCCGGTAGTCAGCGCATTCCGAACGCGGCGGACGGCCGGCTCTCGAAGCCGGTCGTCCGCCGCGTTTCGGTGCGACCGGATGCCGCGGGCCTGCTATCCACGCGAGAACGACGGGGTTCGCGCACCGCGAACCGCCGTCCATCCCCAATCCGGGCGCGCCATGCCGCGCGGCCTCGATCTCGGGCTAGGCTCGGAACAGACTCGTCGACAGGGAGGGTTCGATGGCACGCATCGGAGAGAGCGCCGACCTGCTGAAGTGCTCCTTCTGCGGAAAGAGCCAGAAGCAGGTCCAGCAGCTCATCGCAGGGCCGGGCGTCTACATCTGCGACGAGTGCGTCGAGCTCTGCAACGAGATCATCGAGGAACGCTTGGCCGAAGCCGGCGAGACCGAGGCGGGCGAGTTCGAACTGCCGAAGCCGAAGGAGATCTTCGGATTCCTCGAGGAGTACGTCATCGGCCAGGAGGCGGCCAAGCGCGCCCTCGCCGTCGCCGTCTACAACCACTACAAGCGCGTGCGCGCCCGCACGACGCTCACGACCGCCGACCGCGCCCACGACGACGTGGAGATCGCCAAGTCGAACATCCTCCTCATCGGCCCCACCGGCTGCGGCAAGACCTATCTCGCGCAGACGCTGGCGAAGCAGCTCAACGTGCCGTTCGCCGTGGCGGATGCGACGGCGCTGACCGAGGCGGGGTACGTCGGTGAAGACGTCGAGAACATCCTCCTCAAGCTCATCCAGGCCGCCGACTACGACGTGAAGCGCGCCGAGACCGGCATCATCTACATCGACGAGGTCGACAAGATCGCCCGCAAGGCCGAGAACCCGTCGATCACGCGCGACGTCTCGGGCGAGGGAGTGCAGCAGGCCCTGCTGAAGATCCTCGAGGGCACGGTCGCCTCGGTGCCCCCCCAGGGCGGTCGGAAGCATCCGCACCAGGAGTTCATCCAGATCGACACGACGAACGTGCTCTTCATCGTGGCCGGTGCATTCGCCGGGCTGGAGGAGATCATCTCGTCCCGGGCCGGCAAGCGCGGCATCGGCTTCGGCGCACCGCTGCACAACAAGCAGGCCGAAGCCGAGCTGTTCAGCGAGGTGCTCCCTGAGGACCTCCACAAGTTCGGCCTGATCCCCGAGTTCATCGGCCGTCTGCCCGTGGTCGCGACGGTCACTCCGCTCGACCGAGACGCCCTCATGGAGATCCTCACCGTGCCGAAGAACGCGCTGGTGCGGCAGTACCAGCGCATGTTCGAGCTGGACGGCGTGGAGCTCGACTTCGAGGAGCCGGCGCTGCAGGCGATCGCCGACCTCGCCGTGCTGCGTCAGACGGGTGCGCGGGGGCTCCGGGCCATCATGGAAGAGGTGCTCGGGCCGATCATGTTCGAGGTGCCGTCCTCGACCGGCGTCGCCCGCGTGGTCGTCACGAAGGCGGCGGTGCTCGACAACGCCGCGCCGACCATCGTGCCGCACAAGCCGCGGCGCGCCGAGAAGTCGGCCTGACCGCCCCGAGCTCGATCTCGGGGGCGTGATCACCGGGGCCTGATCACCAGGGCCGGACTCCCGGGGCCCGATCAGTCGTACACACGCACGAGGTGCCAGTGCGCCCCGTCGTGTTCGACGTCGAAGACGTGCGTCTCGCCGTCGTCGCTGCTCGCCTGGAACCGCCAGCCCGAGATGGAGAGCGGCACCCGTCCGGGCGTGACGTCGTGCCCCGAGAATGGGCCCCACCAGTCGCACGGGCCCACCAGCGCCGTCGGCATGTCGGTGACGCGGAACCGGCGTGAGCGCCAGACGAGCCGCTGCGGCTCACCGACCCCATTCGTCCACACCTCGACGAACTCCTGCACCCGGGTCATGCACGCCTCCGTTGTATTCGAACGTGTGTTCGAATGGTAGCAGCATGCGGGCGCAGCGGAAACGTCCTTCGCGGCATCCGAGTGGCGGTGCGTACACCCGGGCACACCGAGGCGGAGCGGAAGCCGGGGAACGGTGGCGAGCGAGTGCCGGGTCAGGCCAGGTCGTCGTCGGTGCGCGCGCCGAAGACGATCTCGTCCCAGCTCGGCATGGAGGCGCGGCCCTTCTTGGGGCGCCCTGTGGCGCCTCCTGGTGCGGACGTGGGAGCCGCGTTGGGAGCGCCCGACCCCGAGGACGCCTTGCCGCCCCAGAGGGCGCGTGCACCGCTGCCCGGCTTCTCCTCCGACGGCTTCGCGTTCTCGGCGGAGGTCGAGGTGTCCGCGGCGACGGGTGCCGGAGCGAGGGGGAGCGGAGGCTGCGACGGTTCGGTCTCGGCGACGGCCGCCTCCCGCTCGCCGCGACGACGGCGGAGCGCCTCGAGCAGGTCGGCGGTCTCTCCCATCGAGGGGGTCGGCTCGTCGGCGCGCTTGATGGCCGCGCGCGACGCGGCGGGGCTGGACGTCGCCGGCGTGGTGCGTGAATAGGGGAGCGGCTCGAGGTGGGGCGCCGTGTCGTAGTCGCCCTGCTCGGGCTCGTCGAACGCGAAGGCGCCGCTGTCGAAGCGCGACTCGTCGGATTCGGGCGAGACGGCGCGCAGCCGTGGGATGAGGCCGCCCTTGAGCTCGCCCTGCTGCGAGAGCGTGGTCGCCTCGGAGTTCATCGGGTGCAGCGACTGCTTGCGCGGCTCGAAGCCCCATCGGGCGTCGTGGTCGATGGTGTCGGCCGTGAACTCGAGCTTGACGATCCAGCCGCGCTCCTCGTCCTTCCAGCTCGCCCAGCGCTCACCATGTGCGCCCAGCTTCGCCAGCCGATCACGGATGACGCTGCCGAACGTCGCGGGCTCGTCGGCCGGGTCGACCTCGGCGGTGACGTGCACGGGAACGGCGAGCGCGGACGTGACCACGTGCTCGCGCTCCGCGAGCACCGGGCCCTCGAACCGGCGGACGTAGTCGACGGACGCGCCGGTGACCTGCGCCACGTCCTCGGCCGACAGGCCCGAGCGGATCAGCGCCTGCACCTCCCGGGGCGACGGTTTCGGACCGGTGTGCGTCTCGGGTTGCGCCTGGCGGATGCGGGACTGCAGCACCTCGTCGATCTCGATCCGGAAGCGTGCGCCATCGTCGGATGCGGCCAGCAGTGCGCCGTTCTCGACTCCGATTACCTTCAGTTCCTGCATCGCGACAAGCCTTTCGTGCCTTCGTCTCCGCCCAAGGATGCCACGTCGGAACGGGCGCAGTCGGGAATAGCCCGGGCGCGCCGGAAGTTGAGCAGGTAGCCGGGTCGACGAACGACCTGGTACATCGGCCGCAAGCCCCTCGAAGTGGTTTGCTTACGCAACCGATTTGATGCAGACTATGGCCGCCGAATCTTCGGCGATGAGGAAATGGACGGGAATGGCAACGGATTACGACGCACCGCGGAAGACCGAAGACGACTCAGAGTCGATCGAGGCCCTCAAGGAGCGCGTCCCCGACAAGATGTCGGGAGTGGTGGATGTCGATGACGCCGACAACCCCGGTGGTTTCGACCTGCCCGGTGCCGACCTCTCCGACGTCGAACTCGACGTCGTGGTGCTCCCACCGCAGGCCGACGAGTTCACGTGTGTGAACTGCTTCCTCGTGAAGCACCGCTCGCAGATCGACCACGAGACGAAGCTCGGACCGATCTGTCTGGAGTGCGCCTCCTAGAGGTCGCCCTCCGCAGGCTCAGGCCGTCGTGATCCGTTGATCACGGCGGCCAGTTCTTTCGGCCGGCGGCTGGAGACCAGCCAGTAGGGGGCCGGGTCGGCGGGATCGGTGATCGGTACACGCACCACGGGGTCCACCCAGCCGCGGATGACGAGATGGGCCCGGGCGTCGAGCCCGGTGCCCCGTTCCCGCCGCGCGTCGGCGCCCGACGCGGCCACGGCCTCGCCCGTCTGGTCGAGGGAGATGGTCGCACGGCCGGCATGCAGCGTCCGGTCGCGCACCTCGATGACGGGTGCGGTGAGGCTCAGCGCGCCCGCGGTCGCGAGGTAGAGGATGAGCCCGGTCGCGATGCCGGCCGGCATCGACACCGGGGCGAGCACGAGGATGCTCGCCGGGATGAGCAGCAGGGTCGCGATGTAGATCCAGGGGGTCGGCCACAGTCTCTCGCGGTAGTCGGGCATGGATCTATCAGATCAGACTTCTGCACTACCCTCGAACAGTGACCGATTCCGTCGATGTGCTGATCACGGCCGACCGCCCTCCGGCGTACGCCCACCCGGGCGATGCCGGCGCCGACCTCCATGCCGCCGAGTCCGTCGTGCTCGCCCCGGGCGAGCGCGCCACGGTGGGCACCGGGGTCGCGATCGCGCTGCCCGACGGCTATGTCGCGTTCGTCGTGCCGCGCTCGGGCCTCGCCTTCAAGCACGGCATCACGATCGTGAACGCGCCCGGCACCGTCGACGCCGGCTACCGCGGCGAGATCAAGGTCGCGTTGTTGAACACCGACGCGAGCGAGCCGTACGCGATCGAGGTCGGCGACCGGATCGCCCAGCTCGTCGTGATGCCGGTGAGCCGCGCGAGGTTCGTCGAAGTCGAGCGGCTCCCCGGGAGCCAGCGCGGCGAGGGGGGATTCGGCTCCACGGGATTCCGGGAGCACAAGTCAGGAGTGAACGCGTGAGCGACATCGAGAACATCGACGACATCCCCGTCGACCACCCCAAGTCCGCGCCCGACGACCGGGCCACGGCCGGACCGTTCGACGAGGCCGAGGCCAATCCCGTGCGTCCGTACGTCGACCTCGGCGGTGTCAAGGTGCTGCCCCGCGAGGGCCTCCACCTCCGCCTCGAGGTCGAGGAGGGCACCAAGCGCGTCGTCGCCATCGGCCTCGACTACGCGAACTCGACGCTGCAGGTGCAGCCGTTCGCGGCCCCGCGCAACAGCGGGCTGTGGCATGAGATCCGCGCCCAGATCGCCGACCAGATCGCGCGCCAGGGCGGCACGACGACGGTCCGCGATGGCGCGTTCGGTCCCGAGCTGCTCGCGCAGATCCCCGTCGCGGCCGTCGAGGGCCAGGCCGGGCACATGCGGCTCGCCCGCTTCATCGGCGTCGACGGGCCGCGCTGGTTCCTCCGCGGCGTGATCGCGGGCGAGGCCGCGGTCGATCCGGCCGCCGCCGCCCAGGTTGAAGACCTGTTCCGCTCCATCGTCGTCGTGCGCGGAGCCACGCCCATGCCGCCGCGCGACCTCATCCCGCTCCGCATGCCCGCCTCTTCTTCCGGCGCGCCCACCGTCTGACGATGCCCGACACCGAATCCGGATCCGAGCCCGAGCCCCGTCGCGACGAGCAGCCCGATGCCGCGGCATCCGACGCACCCGCCGCCGGCGAGTTCGCCCGGCAGTTCGCCGCAGCCGCGCAGAAGAGCGGACTCGGGGCGATCGCCCGCGACGAGCGCCTGAGCCCCCGAGACGTGCTCGGCGCCGTGGGCGGCGTGCGCGGCATCCTCGAGGCGCTGCTGCCCGGCCTCGTCTTCTTGGTCGTGTACACGACGCTCACGAGCTTCTCCGGGTGGGACGCGCAGGCGGCGCTGGTACCGTCGCTCGCGGCATCCGTCGGCCTCGCGGTCGTGTTCACCGTCGCGCGCATCGTGACGAAGAGCCAGCCGACGCAGGCCATCGCCGGACTGGTCGGCGTGCTCGCCTCGGCCGCGCTGGCGTTGTGGACCGGCAACGCCCGCGACAACTATGTGCTCGGTTTCTTCACGAATGCCGCCTACGCGGTGGGCCTGCTGATCTCCCTGCTCGTGCGATGGCCGGCGCTCGGCCTCATCGTCGGCTTCCTCATGGGCGACGGGCTCGCCTGGCGCCAGGATCCGCGCAAGTACCGGGCGGCGCAGTTCCTCACCCTGGTGTGGATCGGGCTGTTCGTCGCACGCCTGGTCGTGCAGGTGCCGCTCTACCTCGTCGACAACGTGGAGGCGCTCGGCGCCACGCGCCTCTTGATGGGCGTGCCCCTCTACGCACTCGTCGTGGTGTTCTCCTGGCTCGTCGTGCGTGCGGTGTATCCGTCGTCGGCGCGCTCGGACGAGTGATAGAGTTATCTCGACGTCAAGATAAATCCGTCGCCACCATGGCGGCGGGCCGTGGGACGCTTAGGTGAGCCTTGCTGGAACAGCTCCCGGTCTGACGGAGAAGATGGAGCGTCGCGCGCATGTTCGCGCGGCATCCGCGAAGGAGAGGACATCGTGTCTGCAGTGAACAGTTTCGGGGCGAAGGACACGCTCCACGTCGGTGACAAGTCCTACGAGATCTTCCGGCTCGACACCGTGCCCGGCCACGAGAAGCTGCCGTTCAGCCTCAAGGTGCTCCTCGAGAACCTCCTCCGCACCGAGGACGGCAAGAACGTCACCAAGGAGCAGATCGAGGCGCTCGGTTCGTGGGTGCCCACCGCCGAGCCCGACACCGAGATCCAGTTCACGCCGGCGCGCGTCGTCATGCAGGACTTCACGGGCGTCCCGTGCATCGTCGACCTCGCCACCATGCGCGAGGCCGTGGTCGCCCTCGGCGGCGACCCCAATCGCATCAACCCGCTCTCGCCGGCCGAGATGGTCATCGACCACTCCGTCATCGCCGACCTCTTCGGCACCGAGAACGCGCTCGAGCGCAACGTCGAGATCGAGTACGAGCGCAACGGCGAGCGCTACCAGTTCCTCCGCTGGGGCCAGACCGCGTTCGACGACTTCAAGGTCGTTCCGCCCGGCACCGGCATCGTGCACCAGGTGAACATCGAGCACCTCGCCAAGGTCATCTACGACCGCGAGGTGAACGGCGTGACCCGCGCCTACCCCGACACCTGCGTCGGCACCGATTCGCACACCACCATGGTCAACGGCCTGGGCGTGCTGGGCTGGGGCGTCGGCGGCATCGAGGCCGAGGCGGCCATGCTCGGCCAGCCCGTGTCGATGCTCATCCCCAAGGTCGTCGGCTTCAAGCTCTCCGGTGCCATCCCCACCGGCGTCACCGCCACCGACGTGGTCCTCACCATCACCGACATGCTGCGCAAGCACGGCGTGGTGGGCAAGTTCGTCGAGTTCTACGGCTCGGGCGTGGCCTCCGTGCCGCTCGCGAACCGCGCCACCATCGGCAACATGAGCCCTGAGTTCGGTTCGACGGCCGCGATGTTCCCCATCGACGACGTCACCATCGACTACCTCCGCCTCACCGGGCGCAGCGAGGAGCAGCTCGCGCTGGTCGAGCAGTACGCCAAGGTGCAGAAGCTCTGGCACGACGCCGCGAGCGAGCCCGTCTTCTCCGAGTACCTCGAGCTCGACCTCTCGACCGTGGTGCCCTCGATCGCCGGCCCGAAGCGCCCGCAGGACCGCATCGTGCTCTCCAACGCCAAGGCGCAGTTCGAGGCCGACCTGACGAACTA
Organism: Agromyces humi; assembly: GCF_009720255.1. Lineage (GTDB taxonomy): Bacteria > Actinomycetota > Actinomycetes > Actinomycetales > Microbacteriaceae > Agromyces > Agromyces humi. The sequence goes on from NZ_WJSP02000053.1 coordinate 11,339, forward strand.
CGCCGAGATCGACCACGACCTCGTCGACCTCGAGGGATCGGAGTCCTTCCCGGCATCCGACCCGCCCGGCAACTCGCCCGAGGACGAGTACAGCCAGCACGAGCACCACCACCACAGCCACGCGCCGGCGACGGCGTCGAAGCCGACGAACGTGTCCCTGCCCGACGGCCAGCGGTTCACGCTCGACCACGGCGCCGTGACGATCGCCGCGATCACCTCGTGCACGAACACGTCGAACCCGTCCGTCATGCTCGCAGCCGGCCTGCTGGCCCGCAACGCGGTGAAGAAGGGACTGAAGGCCAAGCCGTGGGTCAAGACCACGCTCGCCCCGGGTTCCAAGGTCGTCACCGACTACTACGAGAAGGCCGGCCTCACCCAGGACCTCGAGGACCTGGGCTTCTACACCGTGGGATACGGCTGCACCACCTGCATCGGCAACTCCGGGCCGCTCATCGAAGAGGTCTCGGCCGCCATCAACGAGAACGACCTCGCCGTCACCGCGGTGCTCTCGGGCAATCGCAACTTCGAGGGACGCATCAACCCCGACGTGAAGATGAACTACCTCGCGAGCCCGCCGCTCGTGATCGCGTACTCGCTCGCCGGTTCGATGAACTTCGACTTCGAGATCGACCCGCTCGGCACCGACCAGGACGGGAACGACGTCTTCCTGAAGGACATCTGGCCCGATGCCGCGGAGGTGCAGTCCACGATCGACTCGTCGATCAACAAGGAGATGTTCACGCACCAGTACGCGAGCGTGTTCGAGGGCGACGAGCGCTGGCGGAACCTGCCGACGCCGACCGGCGCGACCTTCGAGTGGGATGCCGAGTCGACCTACGTGCGGAAGCCCCCGTACTTCGACGGCATGACCATGGAGACCACCCCGGTCACCGACATCGTCGGCGCCCGGGTGCTCGCCAAGCTCGGCGACTCGGTCACGACCGACCACATCAGCCCTGCCGGGAACATCAAGGCGGACAGCCCGGCCGGCCGGTACCTCGACGAGCACGGCGTCGACCGCAAGGACTTCAACTCCTACGGTTCCCGCCGCGGCAACCACGAGGTCATGATCCGCGGCACGTTCGCGAACATCCGCCTGCGGAACCAGCTCCTCGACGGCGTCGAAGGCGGCTACACGCGCGACTTCACGCAGGCCGACGCGCCGCAGTCCTTCATCTACGACGCCAGCCAGAACTACCAGGCGCAGGGCACCCCGCTCGTCATCTTCGGCGGCAAGGAGTACGGCTCGGGCTCGTCTCGCGACTGGGCGGCGAAGGGCACCAGCCTCCTCGGCGTGAAGGCGGTCATCACCGAGAGCTTCGAGCGGATCCACCGCTCCAACCTCATCGGCATGGGCGTCGTCCCGCTGCAGTTCCCTGCGGGCGAGTCGGCCGACTCGCTCGGCCTCGACGGCACCGAGGTCGTCTCGATCTCCGGGCTCGAGCAGCTCAACGAGGGGGTCACCCCGAAGACGGTGCACGTCACCGCGACGCCGAGCGAGCACTCGCCCGCCGGCAAGCAGGCCGTGGAGTTCGACGCGGTGGTGCGCATCGACACGCCCGGTGAAGCGGACTACTACCGCAACGGCGGCATCCTGCAGTACGTGCTGCGCTCGCTCGTCTGACGCGCCCGCGCAGCATCGGGGCGGCCGGCGATTCGCCGGCCGCCCCGAACTCTTCCCGGCCACCCAGTCGGCCCGGCGTAGACTCGATTCGATCCGCGGCCGCTGCGGCCCCACTGACCCGGAGGCATGACCCATGACCCTGCTCGAGCACATCTCGGGACCGCGCGACCTCGACGCGCTGAGTCACGAGCAGCTCGACCAGCTGGCCGCCGAGATCCGGGCCTACCTCGTGGCATCCGTGTCGAAGACGGGCGGGCACCTCGGCCCGAACCTCGGCGTCGTGGAGACGACCCTCGCGATCCACCGCGTCTTCGAGTCGCCCCGCGACGCCATCGTGTTCGACACCGGGCACCAGTCGTACGTCCACAAGCTGCTCACCGGTCGCAAGGACCTCTCGACGCTGCGGCAGACCGGCGGGCTCGCCGGCTATCCGCAGCGATCGGAGTCCGAGCACGACATCGTCGAGAGCTCCCACGCGTCGAGCTCCCTCTCGTGGGCCGACGGCATCTCCAAGGCGTTCGAGATGACCGGGCAGGGCGACCGCCACGTCGTCGCGGTCGTCGGCGACGGCGCGCTCACGGGCGGCATGACGTGGGAGGCGCTGAACAACATCTCCGACGACAACACGCGCAAGCTCATCGTCGTCGTCAACGACAACGGGCGGTCCTACGCCCCGACGATCGGCGGCATGGCGCGCTTCCTCAACACGGTCCGCACGAAGCAGTCGTATCGGTCGCTGCACCAGTCCAGCCGGAAGGCGTTCGACCGGCTGGGCTCGCCCGGGCGGGCGTTCTACCGCGGAGTCCGTGGCGGCCTGCACGGGTTCCTCAGCCGGTTCAGCGGGAATGAGGCCCTCTACTCCAACCTGGACATCAAGTACATCGGCCCGATCGACGGGCACGACGAGCGCGCCATGGAGGAGGCGCTCCACCAGGCCAAGGCCTATGGCGCGCCGGTGATCGTGCACACGATCACCGACAAGGGACGCGGGTACGAGCCGGCACGCCGCGACGTCGCCGACCAGTTCCACGCCGTGGGGCAGATCGATCCCGAGACGGGCGAGTCGCTCGAGTCGGCCTCCTCGCCGTCGTGGACGAACGTCTTCGCCGACGAGCTCGTCCGGCTCGCCGAGCGCAACGAACGCCTCGTCGGCATCACGGCCGCCATGCTCCGCCCGACCGGACTGCACCGCATGGCGGAGCGGTTCCCGAACCGGGTCTTCGACGTCGGGATCGCCGAGCAGCATGCCGCGACGTCGGCCGCCGGGCTCGCGTTCGGCGGGCTGCACCCGGTGGTCGCGGTGTACGCCACCTTCATCAACCGCGCGTTCGACCAGGTGCTGATGGATGTCGCGCTGCACAAGGCCGGCGTCACCTTCGTGCTCGACCGGGCGGGGGTCACCGGGCCCGACGGACCCAGCCACCACGGTGTCTGGGACCTCTCGATCCTGCAGGTGGTACCCGGCATCCGCATCGCCGCGCCGCGCGACTCCGTGCGCCTGGCCGAGGAGCTCGGTGAGGCCGTCGCGGTCGACGATGCGCCCACGGTCCTGCGATTCCCGAAGGGCACCGTCGGCGTGGACTACGACGCGATCCGGCGCACCGAGGACGGCGTCGACGTGCTCGCCGAATCCGGGCGTCGCGACGTCCTGCTGGTCACCGTCGGCCCCATGGCGGGCATCGGCCTCGAGGTCGCCCAGCGGCTCGAGGCGCAGGGCATCGGCGCGACCGTGGTTGATCCGCGCTGGGTGGTGCCCGTACCCGCCAGCGTGATCGAGCTCGCGCGCGACCACCGCATCGTGGTGAGCCTCGAGGACGGCATCCGCGTGGGCGGCATCGGCACCCGGATCCGCCAGGACCTGCGTGAGGCCGGCGTCGACACGGCGGTCACCGAGATCGGCCTGCCCGACGAGTTCCTCGAGCACGGGTCGCGGGGCGACATCCTCGAACGCGTCGGCCTGACGCCGCAGCACATCGCTCGCGACGTGACCGCGATGGTGCTGGGCTCGAAGCTGCCCCACGCCCGCGGCGCCGGCCTCGAGGCCGTGTCGAGCGAC
>NZ_WJSP02000530.1 GCF_009720255.1 Agromyces humi
GATCAGCAGCACGTCGCCCGCTGGTCGGTGGCGCGGTGCCTGCGGACGCTGGGTCGCACCGAGGAGGCGCTCGACCTGCAGCGCGAGCTCGCGCGGGCGCGTCCAGACGACCCGTACGTGCAGGCCGAGCTCGCCGAGCTGGCGGGCGAGGCGTCGGCGGAGGAGCCTACGATCGAGGCATGACGGCCGAAGGAGCGGATGCCGCTGGCGCCGGCCGGTTCACCCTCGACACCCGGCTCACGGGCGCGCTCGGCGGGCGCACGGCGCAGGCGGTGGAGCGCGCCTTCGGGTACCGCACGGTCGGCGAGATGCTCGGTCACTACCCGCGGCGCTACGCGCTCCGCGGTGAGCTGACGGCGCTGGCGAGCCTCCCGCTCGACGAGAACGTCACGATCGTCGCCGAGGTGCTCGAGGTGCGCGTGCGCGAGATGCGCCAGCGCCGCGGCTCGATCCTCGAGGCGAAGATCTCCGACGGCACCGGCATCCTGACCCTCACCTTCTTCAACCAGAAGTGGCGAGAGAACGACCTTCGCCCGGGGCGCCGCGGCATCTTCGCGGGCAAGGTGGGCGACTACCGGGGCAACCGGCAGCTCGCCCACCCCGACTACGAGCTGTTCGACGACGAGACGCCCACCACCGCGGATGCCGCGGCGGCCAAGCGCTGGGCCGAGGCGCCGATCCCCATCTACCCCGCGACGAGCACGCTGGCGAGCTGGCAGTTGGCGAAGTCGATCGAGCTCCTGCTCGACGGCCTGGGCGAGGTCGACGACCCCGTCCCCGCCGACGTCCGCGCGGCGCGGTCGCTCCTCGACCAGCGACGCGCCTTCGAGGCCATCCACCGCCCCGAGGTCGAGGCCGACTGGAAGGCCGCGCGGCGCACGCTCCGCTTCACCGAGGCGTTCGTGCTGCAGACCGCACTGCTCCTCCGACGTGCCGAGCTGCGTGCGCACTCGACGACCGCGCGGCATCCGTCGCCCGGCGGCCTGCTCGAGCGGTTCGACGCGTCCCTGCCGTTCACGCTCACGGGCGACCAGCTCGCCGTCGGCGCCGAGATCGCCGACGACCTCGAGCAGCCGGTGCCGATGAACCGGCTCGTGCAGGGCGAGGTGGGCTCGGGCAAGACCGTCGTCGCCCTGCGCGCCATGCTGGCCGTGGCCGACTCGGGCGGGCAGTCGGCGCTGCTCGCACCCACCGAGGTGCTCGCGGCGCAGCACCTGCGCTCGATGGTGCGGATGCTCGGCCCCGAGCTGTCGGCCGCGCTGGTGCCGACCCTGCTCACCGGACAGCTGGCCACCGCCGAGCGGCGCAAGGCGCTGCTGCGCGCTGCGGCCGGACAGTCCCGCATCGTGGTGGGCACGCACGCGCTCATCGGCGACAACGTGTCGTTCGCCGACCTCGGCCTGGTGGTCGTCGACGAACAGCACCGGTTCGGCGTCGAGCAGCGCGAGGCGCTGCGGCTCAAGGGCCAGCACCCGCCCCACGTGCTGGTGCTCACCGCCACGCCGATCCCGCGCACGGTCGCGATGACGGTGTTCGGCGACCTCGACGTGTCGACGATCCGCGAACTCCCGGCCGGCCGTGCCGGCATCGAGTCGCATGTCGTGCCGCTCGCCGACCGGCCGGGATGGCGCGCACGCGTCTGGGAACGCCTCGCCGAGGAGGTGGAGCTCGGCCGTCAGGGATTCGTCGTGTGCCCCGCGATCGAGGCCAAGGTCGCCGAGGACGACGGCGAGCCCTCCGATGGCGCCGACGCGTCCGAGGGCACCGTGCCCGCGGCATCCGTCGCCTCGGTGCTCGCCGAGCTCACGGCGCACCCGCGCTTCGCCGGCAAGCGCGTCGCGCCGCTGCACGGGCGGATGAGCGCCGACGAGAAGGACGCCACGATGCGGGCGTTCGCGGCCGGCGAGCTCGACGTGCTCGTCGCCACCACCGTCATCGAGGTGGGCGTCGACGTGCCGAACGCGAGCGCCATGGTCGTCGTCGACGCCGACCGCTTCGGGGTCTCGCAGCTGCACCAGCTCCGGGGCCGCGTGGGCCGGGGGAGC
>NZ_WJSP02000531.1 GCF_009720255.1 Agromyces humi
GCGGTGCTGCGCGACACCCAGGTCGCGGGCGCGGCGGCGAGGGCGGCATCCGACGACCTGGCGTCCCGGTCCGCGGCATCCGTCGGCCGCAGCTCGCGCGCGACCGCGTCGCGGAGCGCGGGCGCGACCTCCTCGGCGAAGTGCTGCATGGTGGCCGGATCGTCGCTCGCGAGGATGAAGGTGCCGATGCCCTCGTCGACGACCAGCGGCAGCAGCTGCTCGACCCACTGCGCGGCGGGCCCGTCGAGGAATCCGCCACGGCCACCCGCCGAGAACCGGCCGCCGATGTTCACGAGCCGGCGGATCTCGCGCGGGTCTCGTCCGGCGGCGAGCGCGGCCTCGTCGATGGTGGCGTTGCCGCGCGCGAGGTCGCCGGGTTGCAGGTACGCGAGCGAAGGGAGCCAGCCATCGCCCTTGCGGCCGATGAGGCGCAGCATGCGCGGCTTCAGGGCGCCGATCCAGATGGGGATGTTGTGCGCCGGAGCCGGCCCGCGCTTGGCGCCGTCCACCCGGTGGTACCTGCCGTCGACCTCGAACCGGGCGCGCTCGTCCTGGTCCCAGATGCCCCGGATGATGTCGATCGCCTCCGACAGCGCATCGACGGCCTGGCCGGGGGTGAGCTTGCGCCCGCCCATGGCGTCGATGGCGTCCCAGAAGCCGCCGGCGCCGAGGCCGAGTTCGAAGCGGCCGCCGCTCAGCAGGTCGAGGCTCGCGGCCGCGCGGGCCAGGACGGCCGGCGGCCGCAGCGGCACGTTAGTGACGTTCGCCGCCACGTGCACGCGTTCGGTGCGCGCGGCGACCCACGTGAGCAGTGTCGACGTGTCGTGGAACCGCGGCTGGTAGGGGTGGTCCTGGAACGTGACGAGGTCGAAGCCTGATGCCTCGGCGAGCTGCGCGAGGCGGACGGCCGCCTGCGGCGGGTCGTTCGTCGGGGTGATGAAGGTGCCGAACTGCAGCTCGTGGCCGTAGTGCATCGTGCTCCGTCCCTTCGGTTCTGGCGGATGCCTCCATGCTGGCGCAGCGCGGTCGGGAATGCACAGGGCGGGTAAGTCGCTTACTTCCAGTGAGTGATGGAGGTCTCATGCGCGCATCCGCGAACGAACGACACGAACGGCTCGAACGGCTCGGGCACATCGACGACGCGGCGTGCCGGCGGTTCCAGTCGACCGTCGAGTTCGCCGGACGCAAGTGGAACGCGGCCATCCTGCTCGCCGGCGTGCGCGGCGCCCGCCGGTTCTCCGAGTACCGCGCCACGGTCACCGGCATCTCCGACCGCCTGCTCGCGTCCCGGTTGCGCGAGCTCGAGGCCGAGGGCCTCATCGAGCGCCACGTGCGGCCGACCACGCCCGTGACGATCAGCTACACCCCGAGCACCGACGGCCTGCGGCTCATCGAGCTGCTGCAGCCGCTCACCGAGTGGGGGCTCGAGCGGGCGGATGCCGCGAGCTGACGCGTCGGGCGGATCCGCTCAGATCGCGCGGTGGTCGACGAACGACATGCGCGGCCCGCGGCGGGGACGCCCCCGCACCCCCTCGGCGCCGAGCAGCCGCACGACGCGGTAGCGGTGTCCGGCCCACGGTGCCATGGCCACGAGCATCTCGTCGTCGTCCATGTCGCGGCCCCACAGGGCGTGGCCGAGGTAGTTCGACAGGTGGTAGTCGCCCACCGAGAGCGCGTCGGCGTCGCCGAGCGCTCGTTGCGCCACCTCGGCAGCGGTCCACGCGCCGACGCCGGGCATGAGGGTGAGGCGCGCCGCGGCATCCGCCGGACTCATGTCGACGGCCTGCTCGAGGCGCGCCGCGTAGCGGGCGGCATTCGCGATGGTGCGGGCGCGGCGGGGATCGACCCCGGCCTTGTGCCACTCCCAGGTGGGGATGGACATCCAGCCCTCGGGCGACGGCGCGACGCGCATGGTGCGGGGCGTCGGCCGCCGGATGCACCGGATCATCACCGCCACCCTGCATACGAGTGGCCAGTTCGCCGTGCGTCTCGTCGTGCTGGTGCTCGTCGCGCTCGTCGCGCTGAGCGTCATCCTCGACCTC
>NZ_WJSP02000532.1 GCF_009720255.1 Agromyces humi
CGCGCCGTCGGCTCCGGATGCCGCGGCGAGGCCCCCGCGCAGGCCGCTCGTCGCGGCGCCCGTGAGCGAGTCGACCACCGCCGTGCCGAGGCCGGCGAGCAGGAACAGGACGGCAGCGACGGAACCGAGCACGCCGACGCGCGCCGCAGCGCGCGCGAACGCGATCCGCATCGCTCCCACGCGATCTCCTCGTGTCGTCGGTCCAGGTGCGCGCGAAGCGGAACGGTGCAGGGCTCGACCCCGCGCGGCGACGAATTCGCACAGCCTAGCGCTCGAACTCCGTCTTGCGGGCTGCCGTGGCAACCCCCTATTCTGAAGGGCTGGTCTTCGCGTGACATCCGACGGCCACGAGGGTTCGAAGACGACGACGCAGGAGGACACCATGCAGACAGACAGCTACGCCCGCCAGGTCGCGGTCGACGGCGCTGCCCGCCCGGTCCTCCTCATCGAGGCGTTCTCCGGGTAGCTTCCGCCCCAGCCCCGCAGGCGCAGCCTGCCCATTCCGCGGTATCCCCGCATCCGACGTCGCCACAGCGCGCGTCCGCTCGATCCGACACGTCGTCGGCGTCCCACGAGGACGCCCTGACGCCTCCTCCGGAAGGAACCGGCTTGTCCGCCACCCCGCACCACCAGGACCCCTCACCCGCGCGCCCCGGCACCGTGCGCGCCCTGCTCAGGCTGCGCGAGTACGCGGGCCCCGCCGTCCCGTTCATCATCGCGGGCATGGCCGCGTCCCTGAGCGCGCAGCTCATCGCCCTGACCATCCCGCAGGTGCTCCAGTCCATCGTCGACGGCCCGCTCGCCGACGGCGACGCCAGCGCGATCCTCCCGCTCGCCGGGCTCGTGCTCGGCCTCGGCGTGCTCGAGGCCGTCATGATCGCGCTCCGCCGCTGGTTCGTGCTGAAGCCCGGCACCCACGTCGAGGCGCGCATGCGCAACGCGCTCTACGCCAAGCTGCAGGACCTGCCCGTCAGCTTCCACGACCGCTGGCCGAGCGGCCAGCTGCTCTCGCGCGCCGTCAGCGACCTCAACATCATCCGCCGGTGGCTGTCGTTCGGGCTCGTGCTGCTCGTCGTCAACCTCATCGTCATCGTGGTGGGCCTCGCGATCCTCGTCTCGATGAACTGGGTCCTCGGCGCGGTGTTCCTCGTGTGCTCGATCCCGCTGTGGATCGTCGGCTACCGCTTCGAGGGCCGCTACTCGGAGGTGTCGCGCCGCAGCCAGGACCAGGCGGGCGACCTCGCGACGGCGGTCGAGGAGTCGGTGCACGGCATCCGCGTGCTGAAGGCGTTCGGTCGCGGCAAGCACGCGCTCACGACCTTCCGCGCACAGGCCGAGTCGCTCCGCAGCACCGAGATCGAGAAGGCCCGCCTCGACGCCGGCATCTGGGCGTGGATCCTCGTCGTGCCCACCGTCGCGCTCGCCGTGTGCCTCGTGCTCGGCGTGTGGCTGGCGTCGCAGGGCGTGCTCTCGGTGGGCGAGCTCGTCGCGTTCTTCGCCACGGCGACCGTGCTGGCCTGGCCGATCGAGTCGATCGGCTTCCTGCTCGCGTTCTCCGTCGACGCGCGCACCGCGACCGACCGGTTCTTCGACATCCTCGACAGCGAGAACCAGATCACCGACCCCGAGGCGCCGGTCTCGATCGGGCGCCCGCGTGGCGAGCTCGCGTTCAACGACGTGCGGTTCCGCTACCAGGACTCGCCCGACCGCTTCGGCGACCTGCTCGACGGCGTCGACCTGGTGCTGCAGCCGGGCGAGACCATGGCGCTCGTTGGCCTCACGGGCAGCGGCAAGACGACCATGACCGCGCTCACCACGCGGCTCTACGACGTGACCGGCGGCTCGATCACGCTCGACGGCGTCGACATCCGGGCGCTCTCCCGCGAGGAGCTGCGCACCCACATCGCGATGGCCTTCGAGGACGCCACGCTGTTCAGCGCCTCCGTGCGCGACAACGTGCTGCTCGGCCGGCCCGAGCTGGCCGGCGACGACCCCGGGGTGCGCGCCGAGGCCGACCGGGTGCTCGAGGAGGCGCTG